>NZ_ATLN01000068.1:0-32614 GCF_000416195.1 Pseudomonas sp. CFII68 | reverse complement strand
ACCGCCTTCGCGAGCAAGCCCGCTCCCACATAGGGAATCTCAGTCGGCTTGGATGCTTTCGAAGCGCCTCAGCCCAGGCTCACTGCGAATCATCCGCTTCATCTTCCATTCAAACGCCGCCGTCAGGCTCACGGCCGCGCAGGCCAGCCCCAGGGCCAGGCCCCACCAGACACCGGTCGGTCCCCAGTTCAGGTGGAACGCCATCCACCACGCCGCTGGCGCGCCGATCAGCCAATAGCAACCCAGACCGACCAGGAAAGTGGTCTTGGCGTCCTTGAGCCCGCGAATGCAGCCCATGGCGATGGTTTGCGTGCCATCGAACAGCTCGAACCACGCCGCCACCGCCAGCAGGCTCACGGCCAGGTTGATCACATCGCGAAACGCCGGGTCGTCGTGGTCCAGGAACAAGCCGACCAATGGATGGGGCAGCAACCAGAACACCATGGCGAACGCCAGCATGGCGGCCGCGCCAAAGCCAATCCCGACCCGACCCGCCAGGCGCGCCATCAGCAACTGCCCGGCGCCATAGTGCTGGCCGATGCGCATGGTAATGGCGTAGGACATTCCCGCCGGCACCATGAACGCCACCGAGACGATCTGCAGCGCGATCTGGTGGGCTGCCAACGGCGTGCTGCCCATGGTGCCCATGCACAGCGCAGCGAACGCAAACAGCCCGACCTCCACCGCGTAAGTGCCGCCAATCGGCAGGCCCAGGCGCCACAGCTCCTTGAGGTACTGGCGATTGGGCCGCGACAGGCCGTCGAGCAGCGGATAGGCACGGTAGGCCGGGTGCCGATGGATGTGCCAGGCCAGCGCCAGGGCCATGCAGTTGGCGACGATGGCCGTGACCAGGCCGATGCCCATCAAGCCGAGTTTCGGCAGGCCGAACATGCCGGTGATGAGCGCGTAGTTGAGCAGGAAGTTGGCCAGCGTCCCGCCAAGGCTGATCACCATGACCGGTGTGGCCCGGCCGATGGCACTGGTGAAGCCGCGCAGGGCCATGAAGCTCAAGTAGCCGGGCAGGGCGAATGGCAGCGCCAGCAGGAACTGTCCGGCGGACAGCACGTTGGTTTCGGTCTGGCCGAACATCAGCAGCACCGGCTTGAGGTTCCACAACAGCAACCCGGCCATCAGCGCCATCAACCAGGCCAGCCACAGTCCGGCTTGGGTCAGCCGGGTGGCGCCTTCGACATCGCCTGCGCCCTGGCGGATCGCGACCAGGGTGCCCACCGCAGCGATCACGCCGATGCAGAAGATCGACACGAACGAATAGGTGGCCGCCCCAAGCCCGCCGCCGGCCAGGGCTTCGGGGCTCAGGCGCGCCATCATCACGGTGTCGGTGAGCACCATCAGCATGTGCGCCAACTGCGAGGCAATCAACGGCCCCGCCAGCCGCAGGATGGCCCAGAGTTCGGTACGCACAGGATGCCGCATGATCATCACGCTCCATGTTCAAACAAGGCAGTAAAGCAACGATTCTCGGCGCTCCCGGCGGATTGCACAAAGGGATAAAAAAGATCGCTGGCATGATTAAAACTCATGCTGAATGCGTTTCTGGTAGGGTTTGCAAACAACGCCATGGAGCTTTTGCGATGTCTCGTCGTCTTCCTCCTCTTTATGCGCTGCGGGCATTCGAAGCCGCGGCGCGCTACAGCTCGTTCACCCGGGCCGCTGAAGAGCTGTCGATCACCCAGAGCGCCGTCAGCCGGCACATTCGCACGCTGGAAGATCACTTTGCCTGTCGGCTGTTCCTGCGCAGCGGCCGCAACCTGCAATTGACCGAGGCGGCGCGGTTGTTGTTGCCGGGCGTACGTGAGGGCTTCATGGCGCTGGAGCGCGCCTGCCATACCTTGCATGGCGAGGATGGCATCCTGCGCATGAAGGCGCCTTCCACGCTGACCATGCGCTGGCTGTTGGCGCGCTTGAGTCGCTTCCGGCATTTGCAGCCTGGCAACGAGGTGCAACTGACCAGTGCCTGGATGGACATCGACGCGGTGGACTTCAACGTCGAGCCCTTCGATTGCGCCGTATTGTTGAGCAACGGGCATTTCCCGGCGGACTGGGAGGCCAGTTTGCTGTTTCCCGAGGAATTGATCCCGGTGGGCGCGCCGAACCTGCTGAACGACCAGCCTTGGGATGTGGCGCGATTGGCCTGCGCTGAATTGCTGCACCCCACGCCGGATCGCCGGGACTGGCGCAATTGGCTGCAACGCATGGGCCTGTCTGACAAGGTCTCGCTCAAGGGGGGCCAAGTGTTCGATACCCTGGAGCTGGGCATGATCGCAGCGGCACGCGGCTATGGGGTTTCCATGGGCGACCTGCTGATGGTGGCCGAGGACGTCGCTCAGGGGCGCCTGAGCCTGCCCTGGCCGACGGCTGTCGCCAGCGGTGAACACTATTACCTGGTCTGGCCGAAAACCCGACCGGGAGGTGAACGTTTGCGCCGACTTAGCGACTTCCTCCAGGGTGAGGTGAAGGCCATGCAATTACCCGACGTGCAGCGTTTGGGCTGAAACGTTGCAGTTGGCGTGATAGCTACTTGATATTAATCCCTCCAGGCCGCTCAAGTATTTGGTTTTGCCGCCGAATGTGTGGGGATGGAACCTTCGTGCAGAAAGGACCAACTTACACCTCACTCGAAAAATGCCGAGCGTGCGAGCGTGATCAGGATGATCCGGTCTCTCGGCCAGGAGCCGTCATGTCTCAACCCCGTGCCCGGATCGCCTCACAGCTAGGCCTTGCCCTCGCTGTGATATTGGCGATCGTGATCTCCGGCAGTACCGTCTTCGCCCTGCGTTCGCTGGACGCTGCCAACCTCACCACCCGTGAAGAACACCTGGCCAGCGAAGCGCGTCTGATGGCCGATCAGCTCAATACGTTCCACGGCACCTTGCGCGAGAGCACGCAGCGCTTGGCCGGTCTGTTCGAAAAGCGCTTCAGCGCGGGCCTGACCGTGCATCCAGACCAGCCGGTGACGGTGGCGGGCGTACAGACCCCAGGTTTGAACCTGGGCAGCGAAGTGTTGAATAACAACTTCAAGGAAGTGGATGACTTCAAGGCGATGACCGCCGGGGTTGCCACGGTATTCGTGCGCAGCGGCGACGATTTCATCCGCGTCAGTACCTCCGTCAGTAAACAGGACGGCACGCGGGCCATTGGTACCGTGCTCGACCGCGCCGGTCCAGCCTATGGTCCGGTGATCAGCGGGCAGAGCTACATCGGTCGAGCCTTGCTTTTTGGACGCTTCTACATGTCGCAGTACACGCCTGTACGCGACAGCGGCGGCAAGATCATTGCCGTGTTGTATGTAGGCTTCGACTACACCGATGCGCAGAACGCGCAGTTCGAGAACCTCAAGCGTTTCCGCATCGGCCAGACCGGTTCGCTGGCATTGTTGGATGAGCAAAACAAATGGCTGGTGCCGCCGGCGGGCGTACAGGCGCTGGACAACGCTACTGCGGCCATCACGGGCTTGATCAAAAAACCGGGCAAGGGTGCGTTCTGGGACGACACCGCGGAAGCGTTCTACAGCGTCGCCGTACCGTTCGAAGGCGGGCCATGGGCCGTGGTGGCGAGCATGCCGAAAACCGAGATTCGCGCCGTGACCTGGAGCGTCGGTACGCAATTGGCCATTGGCAGCCTGCTGGCGATGTTGTTGGCGGTCGGCTCGGCAATGTGGTTGTTGCGTAGCAAACTGGCGCCGCTTGGGGACCTGGTACGCCAGGCCGAAGCCTTGGGCGCCGGCGACCTGAGCGTGCGCCTGAACGTGTCGAGCCATGATGAAATCGGTCAGTTGGCCCGTGCCTTCAACCAGATGAGCCAGGCCTTGTCGACCATGGTCGAGCACATCCGCAAGGCCTCCCAGGAGGTCAACAGCCGCGCCCAGGCGCTGTCCGGGTTGTCCAGCGGGGCGTATGAAGGCATGGAGCAGCAATCCGGCGAAATCACCAGCATGGCCGGCGCGGTGGAAGAGTTCAGTGCGACCTCATTGAACATTGCCGACAACATGGGCAACACCGAACGCCTGGCCCAGGAAAACGCCCAGCAAACCCGCATTGGCCGGACCTCGATGGACGAAGCGTCGTCGTCCCTGGAGCAAATTGCCGGTGCGCTGAACAGCACGGCCACGGTCATCAACACCTTGGGCCAGCGTTCCCAGGAAATCGGCGGCATCGTGGGTGTGATCACCTCGATCGCCGAGCAGACCAACCTGCTGGCCTTGAACGCCGCCATCGAAGCTGCCCGCGCAGGCGAGCAGGGCCGTGGTTTCGCCGTGGTGGCCGATGAGGTCCGCAGCCTGGCTTCCCGCACTCGCCAGGCCACTGACGAAATTTCCAGCATGATCAACAGCATCCAGCAGGAAACCGGCAATGCCATCAGCACGATGGAGCAGGGCAATGTGTTGATGCAGGAAGGCCTGTCGCGCAACGCCAACGTGGCCACGGCCTTGGCCCGCATCGATGAGCAAAGCCGCTCGGCCGGCCAGCAATTTGCGGCGATCACCACCGCCACCCAGGAACAAAGCAGCACCGCGACCCTGCTCAGCAGCAACCTGCAAAGCATTGCCATGGCCAACAGCGAACAGCGCCAAGTGGTCTCGAACCTGGCACTCACCGCCAAGGAACTGGAAAAACTGGCCCAGGACCTGCGCCAAGAGGTTGATCGGTTCCGCTGAAGCGTCCCGTCACGAGCAAGTTCACCCATACCCCTGTGGGAGCGAGCTTGCTCGCGATGACGGCCGCCCAGCCAGCGTCATCTCAATTTGACCCACCGCTATCGCGAGCAAGCTCGCTCCCACAAAAGCTGTCACCCCGGTGTCGCTCCTTTTTTAGGATTATTGCTGTTTTTAAGCTTGCTGAAACGTTTCTTCAAGTCTATAAAAACCGCACAACTCCAATAAAAGGTCGTGACCATGACTCCGCTCAAACTCCTCGTTACCCTTGGCGCCTTGGGCGCTGCCTCCCAGGCGATGGCTTGGGATTACGTCCTGCTGGATACGGATAAAGCCGCCCAACCCTGGCAAATCACCAGCCAGCAACTCGGGGTGAAGACCGACAAACCCTTTTCCGTGACGATGCGCACCCTGCACGGCGGCCGGCAGGAAGGCGTCAGCATCGTCGACATCGACAATGGCACCCTGAAACTTTCGGTCGTCCCGACCCGTGGCATGAACGTGCTGCAGGCTTCGGTCGGGAATGTGCGCATGGGTTGGGATTCGCCCGTCAAGGAAGTGGTCAATCCGGCGTTCATCGAACTCAACGGCCGAGGCGGGTTGGGCTGGCTCGAAGGTTTCAATGAGCTGGTCACCCGTTGCGGCTACGAGTGGGTCGGCCATCCCGGCATGGACAACGGTGAGCTGCTGACCCTGCATGGTCGTGCCGCCAATATTCCTGCCAACAAAGTCACCTTGCACATCGACGAAAAGCCGCCCTACGCCATCACCCTGCGGGGCGAGTTGAAGGAGCAGGCGTTCAAGAAGGTCGATTTCTCGGTGCAGACCGAACTGGTCACCGAACCCGGCAGCGTGACGTTCGCGCTCAGCGATACGCTGACCAACAACGGCGATTATCCGAAGGAATACCAAGCGCTCTACCACAGCAACTTCAGTACGCCGTTCCTGGAGCAGGGCGCCCGTTTCGTGGCACCGGTCAAGCAGGTTTCGCCGTTCAACGACAAGGCCAAGGGCGATTTGTCCGATTGGCAAACCTACCGGGGCCCGACCAAGGATTACGACGAAACCGTCTACAACGTCGTGCCATACGCTGACGCCAAGGGCGACACACTCACCGTGCTGCACAACAAGGCCGGTAGCCTCGGTGTTTCTGTGGGCTTCAACACCAGCACGCTTCCGGTGTTCTCCCTGTGGAAAAACACCGATACCCAGGGCCAGGGCTACGTGACCGGGCTGGAGCCAGGCACCAGTTTTTCCTATAACCGCCGGTATCAGCGCCCCCTGGGTCTGGTTCCTACCATCGCGCCGAAAGAGCACAAGCAGTTCCAGATCCACTACAGCCTGTTGGCGGACAAGGGCGCTGTGGATAAGGTGCTCAAGCGCATCGACGCCATCCAGAACGGTCAGAAAACCGAAGTCCGGGAAACGCCGTTGGTGGACCTGAGCAAACCATAAGGCGGTTCAGGGGTTAGTCGGCCGATACTGCAATGCCTCGGCCAGATGCTCGCGGCGGATACACCCCGCTTGCTCCAGGTCCGCCAGCGTCCGGGCGACCTTGAGCAAGCGGTGGGCGGCGCGCAGCGACAGGGTCAGCCGTTCGCAGGCGGTTTCCAGCCAGGTCTCATCGGTTGTGGATAACTTGCAATGCCGGCGCAACCCCGGCAGATCAAGGAAGGCGTTGGCGCAGCCCTGGCGCTTGTGCTGACGCTCCCGGGCCTCGGCCACCTGCTCGGCGACCGTGGCGGTATCGTCCCCGGTTTCGCGCGTGGGGTTCAACGCCGTGGCTTCCCGGGCGACGGTCAGGTGCAGGTCGATGCGGTCCAGCAGCGGTCCGGAGAGTTTGTTGCGGTAGCGCTGCACCATGTCCGGTGTACAGCAGCAGCGTCCGCTGGGCTCGCCAAGATATCCACAGGGGCAAGGATTCATTGCCGCCACCAACTGGAAACGCGCCGGGAAGCGTACTCGGTCACGGGCGCGAGACACCACGATGTGCCCAGACTCCAGAGGCTCTCTCAAGACCTCCAGTACCCTGCGGTCGAATTCCGGTAGTTCATCCAGAAACAGCACGCCATGGTGGGCGAGGGTGATTTCCCCTGGCTGCGGTTTTGACCCGCCACCCACCAGCGCCGGGCCGGACGCCGAGTGGTGTGGCTGGCGAAACGGGCGTTGCGGCCAGTGGCTCAACGGTATGCAACTGGCCACCGACTGGATGGCCGCGACCTCCAGGGCTTCGCTTTCGGCCAACGGTGGCAACAGCCCTGGCAAACGGCTCGCCAGCAGGGTCTTGCCGGTGCCCGGTGGCCCACTGAACAACAGGTTGTGAGCCCCCGCGGCGGCAATCAGCAAGGCCCGCTTGGCCCCGGCCTGGCCTTGTACTTCATTCAGGTCGGGGTAGGGCTTGCTGGCCGAGAGCAGTCCATTGGAAACGAACGGCTCTACCGGCGTGTGGCCGTTGAAATGCGCCACCGCTTCGAGCAGATGGTCCACGGCGATCACCTTCAGCCCCGAGGCCAGGCAGGCCTCCTCGGCATTGGCCCGCGGCACCACCAGCATGCGCCCGGCCTTGCGCGCCGCCAGCGCCGCGGGCAATACCCCGCGCACCGGTCGTACCGCGCCGGACAAGGCCAGCTCACCAAGGCATTCCACGTCGTCCAGCGTCAGCGTTGGCACCTGCACGCTGGCCGACAGGATCCCCAGGGCAATGGCCAGGTCGAAGCGTCCGCCGTCCTTTGGCAGGTCTGCCGGCGCCAGGTTCAAGGTGATGCGCCGTGCCGGGAAGTTCAGCCCCGAATTGATGATCGCGCTGCGCACCCGGTCCTTGCTTTCCTTCACCGCCGCCTCCGGCAGGCCAACCATCGTCAGTGATGGCAAGCCATTGGCCAGGTGGACTTCAACGGTAACGGCAGGAGCCTCGACACCTACTTGGGCGCGGCTGTGGACGATGGCAAGCGACATGAATCATTCCTTGAGTGAATAGGGCGCCGCGTCCTGCGGCTCTGGAAGGTTAGTCGTGGGGACGAACTTGGGCGCGGAAATTGATGGGGGAAAATTTGGCAGGATGTTTCGAGGGCAAGTGACAGCCAAGGGGCGGCAAGCGGGATGCGGTAGCGGATATCACCGCCTCACCTGGCCACGCAAAATGCCCGGGAAGGGCTCTCTGCTAGACTGCGATTTGCCCAGTCGGCACTTGGCGGTATCAACGGCACAACGAGGAAGTGGCCATGAACGATCTGCTGGCGCTGTTAACCGACAAGCGCTTCATGCCCCACGGGCATTGCTACATGTGGCGTCCGGATCTGCTGTGGACCAATGTGATCGCCGATGGCTTGATCGCCCTGTCCTACGTCACCATCCCCTTCACCCTCCTGTACTTTATCCACAAGCGCAAGGACGTGCCGTTCGACTGGATGCTCGCGGCCTTTGGCGTGTTTATCCTGGCCTGCGGGACTAGCCATGTGATGGAGATCCTGACCATCTGGCAGCCCTATTACTGGCTGATGGCGCTGGTCAAGGTGATCACCGCGATTGCCTCGGTGATTACCGCCATCCTGCTGGTCCGGCTGGTGCCGGCAGCCCTGAAGATCCCCAGCCCGCAGCAATTGGCCAAGGTCAACGACGAGTTGCGCGAGGCACAGGCCGAACTGGTCACCACGGCGCGCCGCGCCGGCATGGCGGAGATCGCCACCAATGTGCTGCACAACGTGGGCAATGTGCTCAATAGCGTCAATGTGTCGGCCCAGGTCCTCTACGAGAAGGTGCATACGTCCAAGGGGCCAGGGGTGGCCAAGGTCGCCCAGTTGATGAAGGAGCATCCCGATGACCTTGGTGTCTTCATCAGTAGCGATCCGAAAGGGCGCGCGCTACCCGACTATCTCGACAAGCTGGCCGACGCGCTGGCCGTCGAGCAGCAGGGCATGATCGCCGAGTTGGCGCAGTTGACCCGCCGAATCGACCACATCAAGGAAATCGTCGCCACCCAGCAATCCTACGCCGGCAACGCCAGCGTGCTGGAGCCGGGCTCGTTGCGAGAGCTGGTCGAGGATGTCGTGCGCATTTGTGATGTGTCCCTGGCCCGCCACCACATCACGCTGATCAAGGAATTCAGTGATATCCCGCAAATGCCGCTGGACAAGCACCGAGTGCTGCAGATCCTGGTCAATCTGATCAACAACGCCAAGCAGGCGCTGGACGCGGGTACGAACCGGCCGCCGCAGATCATCCTGCGCCTGAAGGCCGTTGACGATGAGCGCGTGCGGGTCGAGATCGAGGACAATGGCGAGGGGATTTCGCAGGACAATCTTGCGCGGGTGTTCGAGCACGGCTTCACCACGCGTGTCGACGGTCACGGTTTTGGCCTGCACAGCTGCATCCTGGCTGCGCACGAGATGGGCGGCGATCTGACCGTGCAGAGCGCCGGGCCGGGCAGGGGCGCGGTGTTTATTCTGGAGCTGCCGCTGGCACTGGCCCCGTCTCAACACGCTGCGAGTGGTTGAGTGGCCCGCAGGGGTTGCTTATTGCTGGGCCGGAGCCAGTCGCGCTTCCAGCTCGGCAACCTTGGCCTCCAGGCTTTCAAGCCGCGCCCGGGTCCGGGCCAGCACAACCATCTGGCTGTCGAATTCTTCCCGGCTTACCAGGTCCAGCTTGCTGAAGCCGCTTTGCAGCAGGGCTTTGAACTGGCTTTCGATTTCGCTTTTGGGCAGCGGTGTGTCACCGCTCAAGATACGGGAGGCGTGGCCGCTCAGGGCGTCGAGAAGGTCTTTGGGCGCAAGCATGTGCAGGTGTCCTGGAAACAATGGCGGGCAGTGTATCACGCAGTGTCTATAGTCAATTCGCAAGCAAGGGATGCACGCTTTTCGCGCATGAGGCCGGGCGTCGCTGCACTGTTGTTGTGCGTATCGCTGCGGTTCATGGCGCAGTGCACGTCGAGCAGGTGGCCAAGAGACTGAAATCAGAGGGTTTGGGTGCAGATGGCAAGGTTTCTGCTTAGAGGCTGATGACCCATGCACTGATGCAGTCGCTGTGACGAACGCAGTGCAGCAGGCGGAACGGGGAGTTTCGCCAGGATCGGTTAACTGGCACCTGTCGGGCAACTTGGGCCGACGACGCGTTACAAAGCCAGGCACTGCGCTTAGACTTGAGTCGGGTTTGTTTTCCTGGGGCAAGTCCACCAATTCGGGAGAAAGTTTCATGAAGCTAGTCACTGCCATCATCAAGCCGTTCAAGTTGGACGACGTGCGCGAGTCGTTGTCCGAGATCGGCGTGCAGGGCATTACCGTTACTGAGGTCAAAGGCTTCGGTCGGCAGAAGGGTCACACCGAGCTGTATCGCGGCGCGGAATACGTGGTCGATTTCCTGCCCAAGGTGAAGATCGATGTCGCCATTGACGACAAGGATCTTGACCGGGTGATCGAGGCAATCACCAAGGCTGCCAACACCGGCAAGATCGGTGACGGGAAGATCTTTGTGGTCAATCTGGAACAGGCTATTCGCATCCGTACCGGCGAAACCGATACCGACGCCATCTAAGCCGCCAAACCCAACGCCCCAGGAGAAAACAATATGACTCTGCGTAAATTCGCAGGGCTAGGAGCCCTGTTGTCCTTCGCAATGCCTGGCCTGGCCATGGCAGAAGAAGCGGCAGCCCCAGTCCTGAACTCCGGCGACACCGCCTGGATGCTCACGGCAACGATTCTTGTACTGTTCATGACCATTCCTGGCCTGGCGCTGTTCTACGGCGGCATGGTTCGGTCGAAAAACCTTCTTTCCGTGATGATGCAGTGCTTTGCCATTACCGGTCTGATCAGCGTCCTGTGGGTCATCTATGGCTACAGCATCGCGTTCGACACCACCGGCATGGAGCAGGGCGTCGTCAACTTCAACTCCTTCGTCGGCGGCTTGGGCAAGGCCTTCCTGGCGGGCGTCACGCCAGCCAGCCTGACCGGCCCGGCGGCGCTGTTTCCTGAAGCGGTGTTCATCACCTTCCAGATGACCTTCGCCATCATCACCCCGGCCCTGATCGTCGGTGCATTTGCCGAGCGGATGAAGTTCTCCGCCATGCTGATCTTCATGGGCGTGTGGTTCACCCTGGTGTATGCACCGATTGCCCACATGGTCTGGTCCGGCAACGGTGGCCTGCTGTGGGACTGGGGCGTGCTGGACTTCGCCGGCGGCACCGTGGTGCACATCAACGCCGGTATTGCAGGCCTGGTGGCGTGCCTGGTATTGGGCAAGCGCAAAGGCTTCCCGACCACGCCAATGGCGCCGCATAACCTGGGTTACACCCTGATGGGCGCGGCCATGCTGTGGGTCGGCTGGTTCGGCTTCAACGCCGGTTCCGCTGTCGCCGCCAACGGCACCGCTGGCATGGCGATGCTGGTGACCCAGATCGCGACCGCCGCGGCGGCGCTGGGCTGGATGTTTGCCGAGTGGATCACCCACGGCAAGCCAAGCGCACTGGGCATTGCCTCGGGTGTGGTCGCCGGCCTGGTTGCAATCACCCCGGCTGCCGGCACCGTGGGCCCGATGGGCGCCCTGGTCATCGGCCTGGCGGCGGGCGTGGTGTGCTTCTTCTGCGCCACCACCCTCAAGCGCAAACTCGGTTATGACGACTCCCTGGACGCCTTCGGCGTACACGGCATCGGCGGTATCCTCGGCGCGATCCTGACCGGTGTGTTCGCAGCACCGGCACTGGGTGGCTTCGGCACCGTGACCGATATCGGCGCGCAAGTGTGGATTCAGTTCAAAGGCGTGGCGTTCACGGTGGTCTACACCGCGATCGTCACCTTCATCATCCTCAAGGTTCTGGACGCCGTCATGGGTCTGCGTGTCACCGAGGAAGAAGAAGCCGTGGGCCTGGACCTGGCCCAGCACAACGAGCGTGGTTACAACCTGTAAGCACGCGCAATAAAAAATGCCCGGTTCGCCGGGCATTTTTTTGCCTGGAATTTGTCATTGCTCACAAGGTGCAGTGGTTTTTCCGACGCCTTTTGTTGTGGATGCGACATGGGTTTTTATACCGTCAAAGGCTTACACCGAAGCAAGAATATTAGGCCCTTTGTTTTTTCCCTGAGCGCGCTAGAATGCGCGCCGAACGTGCGGAGATCTGTATGTGGCAACAGACGCTGATAACCCTGCGGGCAAGGCCCCGGGGCTTTCATCTGGTGACGGACGAGTTGCTTGCCGGCCTGCCTGAACTCCAGGCGTGTCGTGTCGGTCTGTTGCATCTGTGGCTGCAGCATACCTCGGCTTCGTTGAGCATCAACGAGAACGCCGATCCGGCGGTACGTCGAGACTTCGAACGATTTTTCAATCGGCTGATCCCACAAGGAACCGCCGACTATGAGCACAACGACGAAGGCTTGGACGACCTCCCGGCGCACTTCAAGGCCAGTGTGCTCGGTTGCCAGGTCAGCCTGCCGGTCACGGCAGGACGGCTGGCATTGGGTACCTGGCAAGGTGTTTATCTGGGCGAGCACCGCGATCACGGTGGTGCTCGTAAAGTCCTCGCCACCTTGTACGGTGAAGGGGCATAACCGCTGATTGCCGGCGGATATTGAATTTTTTCTGGCAGCCTTCGAACAGATGGCGAAGCTGGGCTATAACTAATCTGCTTTTCGCAAGTCATGAGGTAGAACATGAGCGACGATGATCTGGAAAACGACGACCTCGAAGTAGGCGACGAAGACGAGACCGAAGAAGGCCTTGAAGCGGCAGCGGAAGACGTTGCCGACGACGATGGGGCCGATGTTCCGGCACCTACCGCCAAAGGCAAGGCCAAGGCAGCCGTGTCGGTTGACGAGTTGCCGAGTGTAGAGGCCAAGAACAAGGAGCGTGATGCGCTGGCCAAGGCCATGGAGGAATTCCTGGCCAGGGGCGGTAAGGTGCAGGAAGTGGAGGCCAACGTGGTCGCTGATCCGCCCAAGAAGCCTGACAACAAGTACGGCAGCCGCCCTATCTGAGTATCGGCTTCATTGCTTGCTGAAAAAGCCCGCCGTCGCTGCGGGCTTTTTCATGAGCCAGATAAAGTCTCGGACCTGTGGGAGCGAGCTTGCTCGCGATAGCGGTGGGTCTGTGGCATTGATGTTGGGGTGCCGCCGCCTTCGCGGGCAAGCCCGCTCCCACAGAGGTTGTAGGGCTGCAGGGCGGGGGTTCAGTGCTGGCGATGCCACCCTGCCAATAACCCCGGCAGTTCGGTGAGGCTGCGGATTTCTGCATCCGGCGCGTGGTCGGCATTCCAGGGTTTGCCTGCCGGGTTGAACCATACGGCGCGCAGGCCGGCCTGTTGGGCGCCGGCGATGTCGTCGCCCGGGTGATCGCCAATGTGCACGGCGGTTTGCGCCGTGGCGCCGCCGCGTTGCAGGGCTTCGTGGAACAGCCGGGCGTCAGGCTTGGCGATGCCGATGTCTTCGGCGCACAAGGCGAACTTGAAATAGTCCGCCAACCCCAGGCGCCGCACGTCGGCGTTGCCATTGGTGACCACACCGAGGGCGAAATGGTTGGCCAGGATCTCCAGGGTGGGCTGCACCTCGGGAAAGACTTCGAGTTGATGGCGGGCGTGCAGGAACGTCTCGAAGGCTTGGTCCGCCAGCTCAGACGCTTGCCACTGATCGTAGCCGGCTTCCTGCAAGGCACGGAACAGCACCCGCCGACGCAACGCACTGATGCGATGCTTCAGGCCGGGCTCTTCGCGCAGCACTTGCTCGCGAATCGAAAAAAGATGCTCCACCGGCACGCCGCCCAGGTTTGGTGCGTTGTCGGTGAGCCATTGGCGGAGTATGGCTTCGGCGCTGGCGATCACCGGGGCGGTGTCCCACAGGGTGTCGTCCAGGTCGAAAGTGATCAGCTTGATGGTCATGATTCGTCGCCCTTGATGCGTTTGGCCCTGGGGTGGGCACTGTCATAGACCGTTGCCAGGTGCTGGAAATCCAGGTGGGTGTAGATCTGTGTGGTCTTGATGTCCGAGTGCCCCAGCAGCTCTTGAACGGCGCGCAGGTCCTGGGAGGACTCCAGCAGATGGCTGGCGAAGGAGTGCCGGAGCATGTGCGGGTGCAGGTTCTGTCCCAGCTCCCGTTCGCCGGCAGCTTTGACCCGCAACTGAATCGCCCGCGGGCCGAGACGTCGCCCCTGTTGGCTGACGAAGACCGCGTCGTCGGCAGGGTTGGTCAGCGCCCGCAGCGCCAGCCATTGCTCCAGGGCTTCACGGGCCTTGCGGCCAACGGGCAACAGGCGTGTCTTGCTGCCCTTGCCGAGCACCTGGACCATGCCATCGGCCAGGTCCAGTTGATCCAGGTTAAGCCCCGTCAGCTCTGAAAGCCGCAGGCCGGAAGAATAGAACAGCTCGAGAATCGCCTGGTCGCGCCGTGCCAGGAAGTCATCCTCGACGGCACCTTCAAGCAATTGCAGGGCGCGATCGGTGTCGAGAGTCTTCGGCAATCGGCGTTCGCCCTTGGGCGGCGCCAGGCCGGTGGCCGGGTCGTGATCGCACAGGCCTTCGCGATTGAGGTAGTGATACAGGCCGCGTACCGCCGACAGCAGGCGCGCCAGGCTGCGGGAGGATTGCCCCTGTTGATGCAGGCGGGCGATCAGGCTGCGCAAGCGTTGGATGTCCAGGGCCGACCAGCTGCCGATGTTCTGCTTCTGGCACCAGCCCAGCACTTTTTCCAGGTCGCGGCGATAGGCCGACAACGTGTGGGGCGACACCTGGCGCTCACTGCGCAGGTGTTCGCAGTAGGCGTCCAGTTGTCGTTCCATCATCCGCGTACCGAGCGCAGCGAACCGGCGACCCTTGGCAGCACCCGACCAGTGACTTCGGCGATGTAGCTCAAAAACAGCGTGCCCACCGAACTCTTGTAGTGCTGCGGATCGCGGCTGGCGATGGCCAGCACGCCATGCACGCCCTGGTGGGCGATGGCGACGACGGCGGTGGAGCCGATCTGCTTGCGTTGTTCTTCGCCAAACAGGAAGTCCAGCTCATGTTCGCGCAGGCTGCCGCTGACGCTTTTGTCTTCCGTGAGCAGGCCGCCAATGGCCGTCTGCGCTTCGGCGTGGGTCACCCAGCGGCCCACCGGCATGGCGTTGTCACCGAACAGGATCAGGCTGACAAAGGGCACCTGGAAATCCTGGCGCAGGCTGTCTTCGACGCTCATGACCAGGTCTTCGAGGGTGTTGGCGTCCATCAGCGCCAGGATCAGCCGACGGGTCTTGTCGAAGAGTCGGTCGTTGTCCCGGGCCACGTCCATCAGGTGCGAAAGACGATGACGCATTTCGATGTTGCGCTCGCGCAGGATTTTCATCTGGTGCTCAACCAGCGACACGGTATCGCCGCGCCGGTGGGGGATGCGCATCGTCGCAAGCAGTTCTTCATGCTCGACGAAGAAGTCCGGATGAGCCTCCAGGTAAGCCGCCACAGCTGCGGTTTCTGGAAGGCTGGGGGATTCGTCGGGCTGTGGGGCTGGAACCTGTGGCTGGTCGGTCATGGGTTTGGCTCACTCAAAGACGAATTTGTCCTTCGTATACGCGCACTGCCGGGCCGGTCATCATCACCGGTTGGCCAGGGCCTGCCCATTCGATGGACAGGCGCCCGCCGGGCAGGTCGATCAACAACGGCGAATCCATCCACCCCTGGCTGATCGCAGCGACTGCGGCCGCACAGGCGCCGGTACCGCAGGCCTGGGTTTCCCCGGCGCCGCGTTCCCAGACGCGCAATTGTGCGCGGTGGCGGTCGATGACTTGCAGGAAACCGACGTTCACTCGCGCGGGGAAGCGCGGATGATGCTCGATTTTCGGCCCCAGCTCATGCACCGGGGCACTGTTGATATCTGTCACGCGCAGCACGGCATGGGGGTTGCCCATGGAGACCGCTGCCAGTTCCACCGTGGTGTCGTCGACATCCACCTGATAGCTCAAGGCCTGGGCAGATGCCTGGAAGGGAATGTCCGCCGGTACCAGGCGCGGAGCGCCCATGTTGACGCCGATCTGGCCGTCGCTGCGCACATCCAGTTCGATGATGCCGCTCTTGGTCTCGACGCGGATCTGCCGCTTGGCGGTCAGGCGCTTGTCCAGCACGAAACGGGCGAAGCAGCGCGCGCCGTTGCCGCATTGCTCCACTTCCGAACCGTCGGCGTTGAAGATCCGATAGCGGAAATCCACGTCCGGGTTATTGGGTGCCTCGACGATCAACAATTGGTCGAAACCGATACCGGTGTGCCGGTCCCCCCATTGCTTGGCGTGCTTGGGCAGGATGTGCGCGTGCTGGCTGACCAGGTCGAGGACCATGAAGTCATTGCCCAGGCCGTGCATCTTGGTAAAACGCAGCAGCATGGTCTTACTCCGGCAGCAGGCTTTCGCCGGCAAACAACTCGGCTACCGTCTCGCGGCGACGCACTTCAAATGCCTGATCACCGTCCACCAGCACCTCGGCGCAGCGGCCGCGGGTGTTGTAGTTGGAACTCATGACAAACCCGTAGGCACCGGCCGAATGCACGGCCAGCAGATCGCCTTCTTCCAGCGCCAGCTCCCGACCCTTGGCCAGGAAGTCTCCGGTTTCGCAGATCGGGCCGACGATGTCGTAGCTGCGCGCAGCGGTGTCGCGAGGGCGCACGGCGGTGACGTCCATCCAGGCCTGGTACAGCGCCGGGCGGATCAGGTCGTTCATCGCCGCGTCGACGATGGCGAAATCCTTGTGCTCGGTGTGCTTGAGGTACTCGACCTGGGTCAGCAGCACGCCGGCGTTGGCGACGATGTAGCGGCCCGGTTCGAACATCAGCGCCAGGTCACGCCCGTCGAGGCGCTCACGCACGGCCTTGATGTAGTCGGCCACCAGCGGCGGCTCTTCGTCGCGGTAGCGCACGCCGACACCGCCGCCCAAATCGATATGACGCAGGTAGATGCCGCAGTCGCCGAGGCGGTCGACCAGCGCCAGCAGGCGGTCGAGGGCATCGATGAAAGGCTCCAGGGTGGTCAGTTGCGAGCCGATGTGGCAATCGACGCCCAGCACTTCCAGGTTCGGCAGTTGGGCGGCGCGCACGTACACGTCTTCGGCGTCGGCAATGGCGATGCCGAACTTGTTTTCCTTGAGACCGGTGGAAATGTACGGGTGGGTGCCAGCGTCGACGTCCGGGTTCACGCGCAGGGAGACCGGCGCGCGGACGCCCAGCTCGGCGGCGACGATTTGCAGGCGCTCCAGCTCGTCGGTGGACTCGATGTTGAAGCAGTGCACGCCAACTTCCAGGGCGCGACGCATGTCTTCACGGGTCTTGCCGACGCCGGAGAACACGATCTTGTCGGCGCTGCCGCCAGCGGCCAGCACACGTTCGAGCTCGCCACCGGAGACGATGTCGAAACCGGCGCCCAGGCGCGCCAGGACATTGAGCACACCCAGGTTGGAGTTGGCTTTTACAGCGAAACACACCAGGTGCGGCATGCCCTCGAGGGCATCGGCGAACGTGCGGTACTGGGCTTCGATGTGAGCGCGGGAGTAGACATAGGTCGGCGTGCCGAAACGTTCGGCGATCGCGGACAGGGCAACCCCTTCCGCGAACAGCTCCCCGCCACGGTAGTTAAAAGCGTCCATGGCGTTCCCTTAGTAAGTGGTGTGAGTATCGTGCGAGTGCGACTTGGATTGCGACGACTTGGCCTGTTCTGCTTGTTCTTCGGGAGACTTGCTGTCATCAGGCAGGTACAGCGGACCTTTTTGACCACAGGCTGTCACGAGGCAGGCAACCGCGACGAGCGCAGCAAGGGAAGAGATCAGGCGCTTCATGGCGAAATCCTTGAAAATGCTTTAATTGCGCCGGAGTATACCGGCCACCCGTCAGCTTGCCTATGCAACGGGGCGCCCGTCCGGCGGCGCTGGTGGTCGTCAGTGGGTATATCCTTTGCAATCGCCGGGAAGCGTCCGTATCTTGCGGCGCTTGAGCATGAGCAGACATTTTCGAGGTTGCCGCAATGAGTTTGACTGAAGCCCGTTTCCACGACCTGGTCGATGCGACCCAGCAAACGCTGGAGGATGTGTTCGATGACAGTGGCCTGGACATTGACCTGGAAATCTCCGCCGGTGTTCTCACCGTCAAGTTCGAAAACGGCAGCCAGTTGATTTTCAGTCGCCAGGAACCGTTGCGGCAATTGTGGCTGGCGGCGGTCTCCGGTGGCTTTCATTTCGACTACGACGAAGAAAGCGAACGCTGGATGTGCGACAAGAGCGAAGAGCAGTTGGGCGAGATGCTCGAGCGCATCGTCAAGCAGCAGGCTGGCGCGGAACTCGATTTCGAAGGCCTGTGACGGCGTGAGCCAGACAGCTCCGATACGGCCTCCCAAGCCGCTCTACAGCAACGTCAGCCCGGCCGTGCCGTCGCCGTGTACCGGCGTGTGCAAGCTGGATGAGCAGAAGGTCTGCCTCGGTTGCTTGCGCCACGTGGAAGATATCCGCGAATGGCGCTCGGCCGACGACGAACGTCGGCGGGTCATCTGCGCCGAGGCGGCTAAACGCAAATCTCTGGTGTGATCGCCCACTGTGTGGGAGCAAGGCTTGCCTAGCAACCCTGTGGGAGTAAAGCTTGCTCGCGATACAAGCGCCTCGGTTCCAGAGAGACCTCGCTGTATTCATCGCGGGCAAGCCTTGCTCCCACAATCCCCTCGCCACAGTAATTCTGCTCCCCATGACAATGGGTAGATTTGTCCCGAGTTGTTTATTTATTGAGCTGTGGTAGTGTCCAGCTACGCCTCCACTTATCGAGGCCCGTGAAAACCCCGCCTTTTTGTGGCGGGGTTTTGCTTTTTTTGTGCAGAAGAAAGGAGTCTGCCAGGATCATGACCGCACCTTCCATTACCCTTACCCGTCTGGACGTACAGCGTCTGGAACGCCTGATCGACAGCCTTGATGAAACGCTGCCGGGCGTGATTGCGCTGCAAACCGAACTGGATCGCGCCGAGAACGTGGTGGGCCACGAAGAAGTGCCTGCCGATGTCGTGACCATGAACTCGCGCGTGCACTGCCGCGAAGAAAGCAGCGGCAAGGACTATCACCTGACGCTGGTTTATCCACAGGACGCCAATGCCGACGAAGGCCGGATCTCGATCCTGGCGCCAGTGGGCAGTGCGTTGCTGGGCCTGAAGGTCGGCCAGCACATCGACTGGCCGGCCCCGGGTGGCAAGACGCTGAAGCTGACGTTGCTGGAGGTCGAGTCGCAGCCGGTCAATGGCGGCGACTGCGCGTTCTGAACCCGTCTCAGACCTGGTTCAGTGCCTCGTTCAGGGCGCGTTCCAGGTCGGCCTTGTAGCGCAGGTACAAATTGCTTGAACAGGCGCCGTCGCCCACCAGGCCCGAGAGATCCAGGTCGGTGATGTAGCAGCGATAGCGCTGGGCTTCGCGGCGCTGTTCGACGATCTCCCTGGCGACCACGCGGAACAGTTGGTCGCCATGTTCCAGTTCGGAAAACTCCTGCTGATCGCAATACAGGGTGACGTGTACCTGCCCGTGCGCCGCTTTGCCGATGATCGCCTGCACGTCATAGAACGGCTTGTTGACCAGCATCTGCGGGGCTTGCCGCGCTTCGATCCGTCGCGCCCGGCCGCTGCCTGAGGGCAATAACTGGTAGTACAGGGTTTCCAGGGTCAGCGGCTGGGCGACATCCAGCGGCAGCAGGGCATCGCGACGGTACAGCACCGATTGCAAAAAGCGCTGCAGCGGCACCAGCAGGCTTTGTTCGTCGTGATACGGCACGTGTTGCTGCCACAGTGCGTTGAACTCATCGAGCACATACAGATCGGCTTCGTCTTCGTTGGTCCGGTAGAACACCTGGATGCACTCGGGCTGGCCCATGGGCAGGATCAGCGCCAGGTCGTGGTCTTCCAGGGCCATCGGGTCCAGGTGCAAGGGGCTGTAGGCCGTCAGTTCCTCGCCCAGGTAATCCATCAGCGCCGACAGGCTGCCCAGCGCCACGTGATTGACCTGGCCGGGCACCAGCTCCAGCACGTGATAGTGCTGCTGGACCTGAAGCAGATAGCGGTGATTGAGCCTGCTCAGCAGCAGGGTCTGCGCCGTGTCGATGACTTCTTCGACGCGCCGCGCAATGAATTGGGCGCGGTTGTGGCAGAAACAGCGCACCTGCAAGCGTGGCTGGTGCTGGGTGACGGGCAGGTCGTTGAGGTAATCGCGCAGGCAGTCGAGCAGGGCGTGTTCGCCGTCAAAACGGTTGACCAGCACCTCGTTCCAACTGTTGAGCGTGACCTGGTCGAGGGTCAGCACCAGGTTCTCCCGGACCCCGGCATAACTCAGGGAGTCGGTGCGCTCGGTGGTCATCAGGATATTCAGGTCGCGGTGGTGCTTGAGCGGGTCGACGCCGACGTTCACCAGAATCAGCACTTCGCTGGGCACGCTGGCGCGCAGCAACTGTGCTTCATCCACGGTGGTCAAGGGCAGGGCGATGGACTGTTGCAGGCTGCCCAGCAGATTGAACAGTTCGAACTCGCTCAGGTCGCTGTCGCCTGGGTGCAGCGCCAGGCGCGTGCTGCTGTCGATCACGCCGTTGCGATGGCACCAGGTCAGCAGTTCCAGCAGCTCGCGGCAGCGCTTGATCGGCGCGAAATTCTCCCACTCCAGGGCGTTGAGGCTGCCGTTGTACAGCGCCCACTGGTTCTGCCCCGGTTCTTTCTTGTTGGGCGACTGGACCAGCGTCAGGGTGTCTTCGGCCAAGTCCGGCGCGATGCCAGGGTTGATGAACTCGACCTTGTCGGCCTTGCGCTCGAAGGCCGCATACAACCGCCGGCCAAGCACGTTGAGATCGCGCTTGTTGATCAGGCTGACGGTTTTCTCGGTGCGGGCGAACTGGGTCAGGAAGCGGTAGCTGTGGGTGAGCTCATTGACCAGGGCCCGTCGCTCGTGGCTGACCTGGCGGACTTTCCATTGGCTGCGGCTGTCCAGCAGCGCCAGTTGACGCTGGTCCCAGCCCCATTCCCGAGCCAGTCGCTCGAGCAGTACCCGTTGCCAGCCGCTGCTGCGCGTCTGGCCGGTGAGCTTGCGATTGACCTTCAGGTACAGCGCGCGGCGGATCAACTCCAGGCGTTCGGATTCGCCGCGGGCATTGAGGTATTCCTCGATGCGGCGGTAGACCAGCATGTACGGGTCCAGCTCTTCGAGGTCCAGGCGATTGGCAAACACGGCCTGTTTGAAGCGTAGGCTCAGGCAGCGGACATTCGGGTGTTCGCTGGCATAGACCTCGGTCAGCAGCAGCTTGAGCACGGACTTGTAGGGCGACTCGATACCTTTGAACAGCTGCCAGAGCCCGGCACCGACGAATTCGCCTGGCGGAATGTAGGCCAGGTGCCCCAGGTCCAGGGTTTCATCGGCGCGAATGAAACGCTTGGACATCAGCGTATGGGTGTACTGCTCATAGTTCTCTTCTTCATAGACCGGCACCAGCCACCAGATCGGCGTGCGCCCGGCCAGCCAGATCGCGGTGCGGTAGAACTCGTCCAGCAACAGGTAATGCTGGGTCGTGCCGCAATCGTCGGAACTGAGCTGGTTGTCACGGTCACCCCTTACGAAACGCGCCGGGTCGATCAGGAAAAAGTGGGCTTCGGCGCCCTGGGTCGCGGCCCAGATCTCCAGCAACTGGCATTTCTTGCGCAGCTCGGCCAGTTCATCGTCGCTCAGGTCCGGCCCGTGGCACACCCACACGTCCATGTCGCTCTGGTCGGCTTGGGCCAGGGTGCCGAGGCTGCCCATCAGGAACAGGCCAAGGATCGGCCGTGGCGGGTTGCTGCCGTGCCGGGGCTTGTAGGAAAACGAACGGGTCAGCCGCTGGGCTTCGGCAAGGATATTGGCGTCAGGCTCGTAGTTCGACAGCCCGGCAGGCGTGCTGCCGGAAACGTAGCCGGGCAGCAGCGGATGGTTGACGTGGAAGAACAGCGGCAGCAACGTCAGCACGCCTTGCTGGCGCGGCGACAGGCCTTCGAGGGCGCGCTCCATCCGCACGGTGTTGAGCTTGAGAAAACGTGCGCGCAACTGGCTCAAGACCTTGCGGTCGATTCCCTCGTCCAGATCGGGGCGTATTTCGTGATTGCGGGTCATGTCAGCTCAAACCGGCTCGCGGCGTCGAACGTGGGGGTGATGGCAGGTTAGCGCCCGATCTTGGGAATTCTTAAGCTGAAAACAGAATTCGGATGCCGGTTTTTTACGCAAGGCACCCGTGCGCCTGCGGAAATCCCGTAAAGGAGATTTCCGTGGGCGACAGGGGGGATCAGGCGGCTTCTTGCACGCTGAGTATCGTCAGGACGGTTTGTACGTTTTGGGCGGCATCTCGGCCCAGGCTTGTCAGGTAACCACCGTCGGGCTGGGTGATCAGATCTTTTTCGAACAGGCGTTGGGCAGCGGCAATCGCTTTAGGGGCAGCGGTCTGATGAATTTTCAGGCCTTCCTGGGAACTGTCCAGGTTGAAGAGTGCGAGGATTTCCAGTTCGGCAACCAGCTCAGGGGTAAGCGACATAAGGACTCCAGACTTTCTAGGAATTTGGTCGACAGCGTCACTAAGGTGAGCGCACTCGGCCGGCCTGTCCAGTCTCAGTGTCATGCTTTTTTGCCTGAAAGCATTTTTTGTGGCCCCGCAGAAGCAGCGTAGGAGCTGTGTAGGAGCTGACGAGTGCAACGAGGCTGCGATCTTGTCCCAGACAATTGAGTCGAGAGCGAAAGATCAAGATCAAAAGATCGCAGCCTTCGGCAGCTCCTACAGGGCGCAGCCGAGCGGGAGCAAGCACCGTTCACTTCTTCTCTGGCGGCAACTCAGGCAGCGCGCGCAAGGCGGCTTCGTACCACTCGGTATTGAACGGGCGATCCTCTTCCAGGATCGCATCGATCTCCACCGCCAGCACATGGGCCATCAGGTTGAGGATTTCTTCGCGCTCATAACCGACCAAGGTCAACTTGTTGAAAGTGGCCTTGGCTGCAGGCGGATTGTCACTTTCGATCTGGTTTTCGATGGCCTGGATCAGCGTGTTCTCGACGAATTCTTCTTCGTCGTTGTCGACGTCGGTTGGCTCGCTCATGGCAGGCTCCTGGGAGAAAGGTCGCCAGTTTACCTGCATTCAGCGGCGTGATGCGCCTGGCAAGAAATACCCCGACGGTCTATAACGCAATGCTGCCAACCCCGCACGGCCTGGAGGCTTTGTAATGCTCGAGCTTTATGGTTTCTCTGTCAGTAACTATTACAACATGGTCAAGCTGGCGCTGTTGGAGAAGGGCCTGCCCTTCGAAGAAGTGCCGTTCTACCCCAACCAGACCGCCGAAGCGTGGGCCATCAGCCCGCGCGGGAAGGTGCCGGTGTTGAAAGCCGAGCAGGGGTTTATCAACGAAACCAGCGTGATCCTCGAGTACATCGAGCAAACCCAGCCAGGCAAGGCCCTGCTGCCCAGTGACCCGTTCGAGCGCGCCCAGGTATTGGCCTTGTGCAGGGAGATCGAGTTGTACATCGAGTTGCCGGCGCGGGCTTGCTTTGCCGAGGCATTTTTCGGCATGACGGTGCCCGATGCCATCAAGGAAAAGAGCAAAGACGAATTGCGGCAGGGGTTCGCCTCGCTCGGTAGGCACGGCAAATTCGCGCCCTACGTGGCGGGCGATAGTCTGACCATTGCCGATCTGTATTTCTTCTACAGCGTCTCGCCGGCCTGCCAGGTGGGCAGGAAGTTGTTCGATATCGACCTGCTGGCAGACATGCCGGCGGCCAAGGCGCTGATGGAGCGCTTGGAGCAGAATCCGCATGTGCAGCGGATTGCCGCGGACAGAGAGGCGGCGATGCCTGCGTTTTTGGCGATGATCGCTGCCAAGAAGTGAGTTTTGAGGTGTTTTGAAGTGAGTCATCGCGAGCAGGCTCGCTCCCACATTTGATCTCCATGGTCACAAAATATGTGTTCACTGAAGATCCAATGTGGGAGCGAGCCTGCTCGCGATAGCGGTGGTTCAGCCACATAGATGCCGGCATTTGTCCCGCTGTTGCTGTTGCTGTTGCTGTTGCTGTTGCTGTTGCTGTTGCTGTTGCTGTTGCTGTTGCTTTGGACTTTGATCTCGACGCCCCGTTAAACCACGCTGGCCGAACGCAGGCATTGCGCAGTGGGCAACCCGGCATGGATGCCGGGATAGCCGCGCTGGGCCATGGATGGCCCTTCGCGGCGGGCCCACGGAGCAATGCCGGAGTGAGGGCACACCGAGCCTAAGCGAGGTGCCGAGTGGTGGGGCAAAGCGCTTTTGCTTACTTTTGGCGCTCTTCCAAAAGTGAGCCGCTGTAAGAGCGGAACCGTCAGCAGCCGTTACCAAAAAAACGGATATACACCCCAATCCAACCTCTACAGCTCAGCATTCCGCCGATGACGATAATCGCTGACCGCCTCATACACCGCCTTACGCAAGCGATTGATCCCACCAATAGGCCGGTGCGCCTCAATCCCAAACCAAGGATTGAACGACTGATTATCACAAGCCAGATTCAGCTTGGGCGTATCAAAATCCTGAGCCGGCACCTTAATGCGTGCCACAGTCTCGAACGGTGCATCACTTTCCTGCCATTCAATACTGGTGTCTTCGATCGGCATGTACTTGCTCGGATCCTGACGCTGGATCTGCAAGACAAAACACGCCGGCACCCGGTCTGTGGACAACTGCTGGTTCAATGCGCTACGCAAGAAATTCGGCAGGTCCTGGTTCTGCGGAGGCAAGGTGTAGCTTGGGCAACTGTCCGGGTCCGGTGCGACGCGAAACTTGGCGTTGGCCTCACCGAACTTGTAAGGCGATACCGAGAAGTAAGTGGTCTGGGTCGGGCTGGCCGGAGCCGGCGAGAGGGTCGCCAGGGCGATGAATAAATGCCGAATCTGCCAGCTGCGCGGGTCCAGGCTTGGAAAGAAAGCCATCGCCTTCTTCCCGTCAGCCTGAGCGGCCACATTCTGACGGTACTCGGCGACATCACTGACGAAGAAGTTCGGATGATTGAACATCACGAAATCCTGCTCACCCTGTGATTGCCGGTCAGCGAGCAGTTGCTTGCCCGGTACGTTCATCAGCTTGATCGCCATCCCTCGTGCATCGCGCAGGCTATCGAATTGCGGATAGGCGTTGCCGTTGGACAGGCGAATCGTCGCCTGCCAGACCTTCCCCGGTTCGGCAAATACCCCTTGGCGCAACGCTGCCGGCAGGTCGCTCGGCACCTGGACTTCGGCCATGACGCACCCGTGCGCTTTGGCATGGGCATCGCGCAGGTAGCGCGTGCTTTCGCGGTGCTGCTCGACGATGCGAATAGCGGTCTGGATGATGTCCTGGGTCATGGCCGCTTCGCCGGGCGCAACCTGTTCCTGGTCCGGGACCGGTCCCTTGTGTTGCCAGGCAAACCAGGCCGTGGACAGTGCCCAGCCGAGCAGCCCGATGCCCAGCAGCCACAGGAGCGTCTTGCCCAAAAAGGCACCGAGGCGCAGCCAGAGCGTGATCAACATTGAAACTTCCTTTTACCGGTGGGGTTCATCATTACAGTTGCGACTCCAGTGGCCCGCCCAGCACCTTTAAATACTCCAGCAACGCCCAGCGTTCCTGCGGTTGCAGAAGACGCCCAATGACGCCGTTGCCGCGCTCGCCTGCGCGGAATTCATGGCCACTGTTGTGGTTGCCAGTGATCCGGGTATCGAAGAGAAATGCGTTGGTGAAGGCTTCGGTGCGATAGCCCAGGTGGCGCGGGTCGTATTCGAAGTTGCCTTTATAGAACGTGGTCGCGCGCTCGTCCTGGGGGGACAGCAGTTGATAGATCGTCGGCACCGAGCCGTTGTGCAGGAACGGTGGCGTGGCCCAGACGCCCGCCAGCGGCCGGGCCTTGTAGGCGCGCAATTCACGTACGCCGATGGGCAAGCCGAAACCGTCCAGGGCCGGGCGCTCGGCGGGGGTGACGCCGGCGTCGCGGTAAGCGCGGTTTTCGACGAATGCCGTGACATAGGCCAGGCCTTTGGCGACCGAGAGTTGGCTCAAGTCCAGCGGCTCCGTCGGGGTCGGGTGCAGTTGCACGTCCAGCTTCGCCAGCTCGGCCGGATCCCATTGCAGGCTGGTCAGGTCGTAGCGGTGGTCGGCGATGTTATTGGCGGTGCCCGGGTCGGTGCCGATCACTTGTACGGGGAGCATGTGCAGTTGTTGGACCGGCCTGTCAGGCCCCTGAACCACTTTGGGCACATGGCAGCCGGCGCAGTTTTCGGTAAACAGGGCCCGGCCCTTGGCCGCCAGCGGTTTGTCGATCGAGCCCAGCAGCGCTTCCGGCCACACGGGCGGCTTGAGCAGTTGTAGGGTCTCTTCGATCTTGTTCAAGTCGCGCACACGCACGCTGGAGGGGTAGCGCGCATCGCCTTGCAGCGGTTTGCCTTGGGCGTCGAAGAAATTCAGCGTGGCCCCGACTCCCAGTGCCTCACCGACGTTGCGGGCCATCGGTTGCTGGGCCGATCCGTTCCACTGGACCCAGTCGAATGTCCACATTTCCCACAACTGCGGGTAATCCACCGGTGCGTTGGCCACCCGGTAGTTTTGCGGCGAAATGGCGTCGCCGAAGCTGGCATTGGCGATGCGACCGAAGGCGTCGGTGCGGCCAGGGCCTTCTTCGGTGGGGTAGAGGCCGCGATGGGTGTCGTTCCAGGCCACCCGCAGGAACGTGTCCAGGGAAACCTTGAACGCTTTGCGCAATTCCTCGTGGCGGGCGTCGTAGTCCTTGCCCAGTACTTGGCGGGCGAAGCGCTCGAATTTCCAAGGGTTGTAGTAGGTAGACGCCAGACTGGCGACCAATGCCTGCCCGAAACTGCCACCGCGCAATGTAGGAACACTGGAAGGCAGCACGTGTTGAGCCGAGCCACCATCGATTCGTATCGCCTGGCCCTTGAAGCGCAATTCGCCGGTATGACACGCCGCGCAGGTGATATCCAGGAACTGGTCGGTGCTGCCCGGGTTCTGGTGCCGCGCAAACCCTACCGGCAAGTTGCCGGGATTGGCCGACGAGGCTTTCTGCGCCGGATCGATCAGGAAGCCGAAGCGCGCCAGGTACTCCGGCGATGCGAAGCGTTGTTGCGAAAACGGCAGTTCGAGGACGGTGAACCAGTCGTAGCGCAAGCCTTTGACCTGGGTGCCCTGGGGCGTGAAGTAATACGTCTGGCGCTCGGCGGCGCTCCATTGATCCAGGTAGTGCACCTGTTCGATGGGCGTATAGAACGGCAAGCGAGGATTGGCGACGTAATAAAGCACCACGGCCACGACAACGATCAGCAGCGCGAGGAGCAGCAAGAGAATGCGAGAGAGGAGGCGCACGGTAACGTCCTTGTTTTTTTTGATAAGCCCTTATGCCTCAGTGCTGCGCGTCGGGCAAGTGGCCATTACCCTGGCCTGTGGAGGAGCGGCAATTTGCCCCTGTACGTAACAGATGACAGATGCTTCATTCGCCGGGGATTAAAAAGCGTTTGCAGACCTGAACTTATCATTACTTTGTGGCTCACATGCCGGTAGCCATTGGTCGTGGCCGCCTGATAAGCTCGCGGCTTTATTCGATTGCCCTTTAGGCGCATGAACAAGGAAATAGCATGAAACAGCATCGGTTGGCGGCGGCGGTGGCCCTGGTTGGCCTGGTACTCGCGGGTTGCGACTCGCAGACCAGCGTAGAGCTGAAGACCCCGGCGCAGAAAGCTTCCTACGGTATTGGCCTGAACATGGGCAAGAGCCTGGCTCAGGAAGGCATGGATGACCTGGACTCCAAAGCGGTCGCCCAGGGCATCGAAGATGCCGTCGGCAAGAAAGAACAGAAGCTGAAAGACGAAGAACTGGTCGAAGCCTTCGCCGCGCTGCAAAAGCGTGCCGAAGAGCGCATGGCCAAGATGAGCGAAGAGTCGGCAGCTGCCGGCAAGAAATTCCTCGAAGAAAACGGCAAGAAAACCGGTGTCACCACCACCGCTTCCGGCCTGCAGTACGAAGTGGTCAAGAAAGCCGACGGTCCACAGCCTAAGCCGACCGACGTAGTGACTGTTCACTACACCGGCAAGCTGACCAACGGTACTGTGTTCGACAGCTCCGTTGAGCGTGGCAGCCCGATCGACCTGCCGGTCAGCGGCGTGATCCCGGGTTGGGTCGAAGGCCTGCAACTGATGCACGTCGGCGAGAAGTACAAGCTGTACATCCCGAGCGACCTGGCCTACGGCGCCCAGAGCCCGAGCCCGGCCATCCCGGCCAACTCGGTCCTGGTGTTCGACCTGGAACTGCTGGCGATCAAGGATCCGGCAAAAGAAGGCGCAGCCAAGTAATCGCGTCTGCTATAACGACAACGCCTCGCTTATGCGGGGCGTTGTCGCATCTGGGCTTCGGCAAAATGGCAAAAAAACCGAACGCACGATGCAGGGTATAGTCATAGGCAATACAGGCGCTGTGCTAGACGCAGTCAGCCGGTCAAGTCAATGAAATATTGGGTTTTTTTATGTGAGTAAAAAACGCCCGATCTAAGCCGGGCCCTTATGAAACGGGGGCTTCAGCGGTGAAATGCAGCTCTGTTCACAAGGTTATCCACAATTTGTGTGGATAACATTTCAGTGGGAGAAAAAATGAAGGCCCCGTGGAATTTTGCGCGATTTCTGCCCTTGGCAGGCCGCCTGCTGGCCCGCGGTCGATTGCCGACGTTGCTGTTCGCCGTTGCCAGCAAAGGTGCCCGGGAGGGCGGACGGCTGGGCAAGCTCAAGGAGGACCTGCGTCTGTTGCAGGCCTTGTGCCTGGCCTACTGGCGAGGCGAATACCGTGCTGTCAGCGCCAAGTCGATGCTGTCGGTGGTGGCAGGGCTGATGTATTTCCTCAGTCCCCTGGATGCGATTCCAGACATCTTGCCGATGTTTGGCATGTTCGACGACATCGCGGTGCTGGCATGGATCATGAAAACCCTCGACGTTGAACTCGAGGCATTCCGCGCCTGGCGTTATCGGCAATCGCCCGAGAAGCTTGCACAGGTCGAAAGGCTTCCCGATACCCCGGAACAACTCCAACTCCAAGGTCAGAAAAAAACCTGATTCGGTAGCACTTACCCCAGAGAATTCATCGCCCCGCGACCTTAGCCGGTATTAGGATTACACTTCCCAGAAAAAAGGCTGACTCGCTAAGTGTTGTTGTCCTACGGGGTAGACATGGATATTCAAATAATCACACGTGACGGAGAGCCCGAATACGCGGTTTTGCCGTGGGATCAGTACCAGTCGTTGTTGAAGGCAGCAGGCATCGATCAAGCTCCGCCGCGCGAAGCGACAGTCCGTCACGCGGCGGCACCGGGCCAGGTTCTCCCTGGCCTGGATCAATTACGCAGTTTACGCGAAGGGAAGGGCATCGCCATCGAGGCGCTGGCCCGCACGGTAGGTATCAGCCCGTCTTATCTGGCCTTGATCGAGAGCGGCGAGCGTCAGCCCGATGCCGCGATTCGGCGCAGTCTGGCCTGGGAGTTGACGGTGCCGGGTTGGAGGGAAGAATCGTGAGCGTACGCATCAGTCGGCAGCATTGGGATGGGTTGTTGGGTGAGTTGGACCAAGCGCGTCGCCAGCGCCATTTATTGACCTACCGCGCCTTGCTCGAGCGTTTGCAACTGCCCAGCCCGGCCATGCAGACCTTGACCGCGGCCCTTGAACACCTGGCGGCGCTGGACGCACGGGCGGAACAGCCGCTACGCAGTTCATTGGTGATCAGCCAGGGCGCCAGTCGGTTGCCGCGCACGGGGTTCTTTGAGTGCGTTGAACGCCTGGGCCGCTTTTCCGGGCCTTCCGATGGCGTGGCCGCCGCCTCCTGGCACGCTTCGGAAGTGGTTCGGGTATTTGAATACGAGTACCCCGAATCGGCGGAGGCCTGAGTGCTCTGGCGACTCAAGGCGCGGGCCGGTTACTGGCTGGCGCGTCGGTTGTTTCATTGGTCCTGGTTCGTCCGCCAGCCGCGTGGCTGGACCTGGCTCGAGGGTCAGTTCTCGCGCATGGCGAACCTGGGCGACGTCGGTGCGCAAAGCTTCTATGGGCATATCCTCACGTTTCGCGGCCAAGGGCTGGGCGCTCGGGAAGAAGGGATTCGCCTGTTGCGGTTGGCGGCACTGGCCGGTGATGGCAAGGCCGCCTACCAGGTCGGCGTGATCAGCCTGGCCGGTACAACCAGCAAGGCGCCGGACCCGGTGGAAGCGGCACGTTGGTGGACCTTGGCGGCGAAAGCCGGGCACCCGCTGGCCGAAATCAAGCTCAAATCACTTGAAACTCGCGATATCTAGGGTTATCCACAGGCGATTCGTTGTGCAGCTCGGACGAATTTAGCGAATCGCCCTACGCGCTCTGTCTCCTTCCCCTGACTTAATTCCCCTGTCATCCCCGGCAAAGTCTCGCGCTCCCTGAGTGCTGCGAGACGTCTGCCCATGTTCGACCGTTTTTTCCTGCCGGCCCTTGAGCGAGCCCTGTCCTGATGGATCAGGTGAGCCGAATCGAGCAGGAACTCGACAGCTTCAAAGGCACCTTGTCGGTCTACCGCGAGCAGCTCGATCGCTGGTACAGCCGAGCGGCGGACCGTGCCAGCCATGCCGCTGACCTACCGTCATTGATGGGCATGGAGCGGCTGATCCGCTTTGGCGACAGCACCACCGCTGTCAGCACCGGTGACGATGACTTCCTCTCCACGGTCGTCCAGTGCCCCAAGGGCGGGCCGATGACGATCGAAAGCAAGTTCGAGTCGGTGTACGACATCCCGCTGGGCGACATCGTGGTGGATGTGGTGGATGTGGCCAGCGGCGAGGTCACGCCGGTGACCTTGGATGCCCAAGGCCTGGGGACCTTCACGGGGGAGGCGGGCAAGTCCTATCGGGTTCACGTTCAGGGCGAGGTGTCCGCCAGGCAAATCGCGAATCTGTTTTCTTCCTACGATGGCCTGACCACCGATCTGACGGACTGGTTGCGCGGTGAGTGGCAGGGTTTCAAGCCGCGATGGGCGCAGCAGTCCTTGGCGACTTCCGCAGCAGCTGTGGGGAACGGGTTGCTCGCCGGCAGTTGGGCGGCGATTGAAAGTGTGTGGGACAGCATCAGCTTGCTCTCGGACATCCTCAAGGATCCCGGTCAGTTTGTTGATCGGTTGGGCGAAAGCGCTGATCAGTTGAAAAAACTGGCTCAGGACACGCCGCAAGTGATGGCCAAGCTGCAACTGCTGGCCAGCGACGAAGCGGCGCTGTGCCTGTTGGTGCGCACTGCCAGCCTCTGGCTGGAGATGTTGCCGCCCAGTGAAGTCGCTGGCGAAACGGCCAAAGGGCTCTCGACCGTGGCGGTGCAACTGGTGATCGACTTGCTGATCGGCGTGGTCTTGACCTTTGCCGGGGCGGGGGCCGGGATTGCCTACTTGTCGATGCGGTTGGCCAGGCACGGCGCAACCCTGCTGAACGCCATGCAGCGTTTCATCCGTGCGATCTTCGCAGTGGTAAACGGCTTCATGAGCTACGTGGACCGCTACAAAACCGTGGCGGCGCGCGGCATTGCGGCGGGGATAAAGAAAGGTCGGATGCAACTGCGCTGGGATGCACAGCGCAACACCACGCTGAAAAGACACGAACCCCACGACGACGCCCCCACCCAGTCGAAAAACCCCAACGGCGACCCCGCCGATACCGCGTCCCAGACCCAGACCAGCGGCTGCCCGGTGTCGATGGTCACCGGCGAAGAACTGCTGACCCTCGACGACGGCACCCTCGATGGCCGCTTGCCGTTTGTCTTCACCCGTTTATACCGCACCAGCGCCGCCGACTTGGATGTCGGCCTCGGGCGTGGTTGGAGCCATGCCCTGGCCCATCGCTTGGAACTCGACGGCGAGCAGGTCACCTGGGTCGACCAGGAAAACCGCCGTACGACCTTTCCACTGCCCAGCGCCCAACGTCCGGCGATCCACAACAGCCTGGCCCGCGCGGCGATCTACCTGGGCACTGAGGCAGACGAACTGATCGTCGCCCAGCCCGACGAAAACGCAGCGTTCCTGCACTTTCGCGACGGCCACCTGAGCGCCCTCAGCGACCGCTACGACAACCGCCTGACCCTCCAGCGCAACATCCATGGCGACATCTGCCGTTTGGACAACGGCGCCGGGCGCGCCCTGCGCCTGCGTTACGAGCAGCGCCACCTGATCGCCGTCGATTACCAGAGCTTCCATCCCGCCATCACCCTCGACGAAGCCTGGCGGACCGAACAGACGCTGGTTTCCTACCGCTACGACGGACGTTTCCGACTGATCGAAGCGACCAATGCCGCCGGTGAAAGCGAGCGCTACGACTACGACGACCAACACGTCATCCTCCAGCGGCAACTGGCCGGCGGGGCGAGCTTTTATTGGGAATGGCAAGGCGTCGGGCCGGCGTCCCGCTGCGTACGGCATTGGGCCTCGTTTGCGCAGATGGACAGCCGCTACACCTGGGGCGAAGACGGCAGCGTCACGGTCCGGCACCTGGATGGTAGCCAGGAGGTGTATGTCCACGACGAGCGGGCGCGGCTGGTGCGCAAGGTCGAGCCCGACGGCGGCGAGCACCTCAAGGCCTACGACGAACAAGGTCGCTTGATCGCCGAGCAGGACCCGCTGGGCGCCGTGACCGAATACCGCTACGACGACGTCGGACGGCTGGTGGCGCTGCTTCCCCCGGACGAGGCGTCGACGTCCTACGAATACCGCAACGGTTTCCTGCACAGCCGTGCGCGCGGCAAGGCCGTGTGGAGCTACCGGCGCAATGCCCGCGGCGAGGTGATCGTCCTCATCGACCCGGACGGCCGGCGCACGGAATATGCCTACGACGCCCATGGGCAACTGCTGGCGACGTATGACCCGGACGGTGGCGAACATCGCTTCACCTGGAGTCGCCTGGGCCAACTGACCGAAGAGGTCCTGCCCGACGGCAGTCGCCGGTGTTTTTCCTACGATGCCCTGGG
>NZ_ATLN01000067.1:0-22808 GCF_000416195.1 Pseudomonas sp. CFII68 | reverse complement strand
AAGTGAGCCGCTGTAAGAGCGGAACCGCCAGTCGCCGTTACCAAAAAAACGGATATACACACCACCCATCCAGAAAAACGCAAATAGATTCTTCCCCAAAAAAAGCCTCAACTGCCCTAGCCAACAGCCAGAATAGTCGCCACCAACGCCAGAGCCCGAGGCACCAGCGTGTCCAGTTCCAGATACTCACGCTCGGTATGAACCTTACCCCCCACCGGCCCAAGACCACACAGGGTCGGAATACCCAGGCTGGCAGTGAATCCAGAGTCGGCACAACCACCGGTGAACTCGCCCTCGACACTGAAACCCAGCGCCAGTGCTTCTTGTTGGTAGATGCGCAGCAGCCGTTCGCTGTGACAGGCCTCCATCGGCAGAAAGGTTGTCGCCTCCTTGAGGAGGGCGCGGGTGCCACTCAGCTCTTCTTCCGCGACGATGCCCAGGATTGCGCTAAGGATTTGATCCCAGTGCTCGAGTTCGATGAAGCGCACATCCAGCCGGGCAGAGGCGCTAGGCGCGACGGTGTTGCTGGAGGTGCCACCGGCTATCAGGCCAACATTGGTCGTGATGCCTGCCGCGTAATCGGTCAAGGCATGCAGCTTGACGATCTTGCGTGCCAGGGCTTCGATGGCACTGGCGCCGTCGGCATGGTTGACCCCGGCATGCGCCGCGCGGCCGCTGACTTCGATGATCAGCGTGGCGCCGCCTTTGCGTGCGCTGACCACGTTGCCGCTGGCCCGGCCGGGTTCGGTATTGAGCACGGCACGCGCGCCACGGGCGGCTTTTTCGATATGGGTTCTGGCGCTGCCGGAGCCGATTTCTTCGTCTCCGGTGTAAAGGACCTGCACCGGATAGGGCAACTGACCGGCGCGTTTGAGAGCCTTGAGCGCGAAGCAATTGAGCACCAGGCCGCCTTTCATGTCGGCGACGCCGGGGCCATAGGCGAGGTTGGCGTCGCGGCTGTAGCCGCGCGTCGTGGTGGTGCCTTTGGGGAACACCGTGTCGCGATGGCCCAGCAACAGCACCGGCTTTCCAGAGGCGCCAGGCACTTCGGCGAACATCACGTCGCCAAAACCATCGACCGGCATGCGCTTGAGCAGGATGCCGTCGGCTTCCAGTTCCGCCGCGAGCAGCGCGCCCACCGCGTCGACGCCCGCCTTGTCATAGCTGTTGGAGTCGGTGTCGACGATACGCTGCAGCAGCGCTTCCATGGCGTGGCGCTGGCCGGCAAGCCAGTCCAGCGCCTGTTGTGGCGTGGCGCTCATTGCGCCTGCTCCCGCAACTGATGCTCCTGGGTCAGGCGTGCCGCGTCGTTGCCCAGGTCCCAGAACAGACCGGCCATGATTTGCAGGCTTTCCTTGACCACCGGTGCCAGCAGGTGCTCGTTCGGCGCATGTTGCGAGCAGGCCGGGTACGAGTGCGGCACCCACAATGTTGGCAGGCCGAGCACGTCCGCGAACACGTCGTTGGGCAGCGAGCCCCCGAGGTTTGGCAGCAGCGCAGGTTTTTTGCCGGTGGTCTGTGTCAAGGAGCTGAGGGCCCAATTGACCCACGGGCTTTGCGGGTCCAGTCGAGTGGCGTGCATCACATCGATGCGGCTTTGCTTGACCTCGACATTGCTGAAGCCATGAGCATCCAGGTGGGCACGCACAGCTGGGATAAAGGTCGTGTAGTCGCTGTTCACCACGAAGCGGATATGGCAGTGGGCGTTGGCTTTACCAGGGATCGCATGCACGGGGGCGTCGGGGTTGCCGGTCTTGAAGGCGATGACGTCGAGGGTGTTCCAGCCGAACACTTTTTCGCTCAGCGAGAGCTGCGGGTTACCCCAGTTGGCGTCGATGTCCGGATCGCCCGGCCCGCCACCCACGTCAATATCAGCCAGCGCCTGGCGAACCGGCTCCGGCAGTGTTTCGGGCTGCAGGCCGGCCACCTTCACCCGGCCCTGCTCATCGATCATGCTAGCGATGGCATTGGCCAGAATGATGCCAGGGTTGGCCAGCAAGCCGCCCCAGTTGCCAGAGTGATGGGCGCCTTCGCGCAAATTGACTACCAGCTCGAAGTTGAACACCCCGCGTGAACCGAGAAAAATCGTCGGTCGGGATGCCGCCAGGCGCGGGCCGTCCGAGGCGATGAAAACATCCGCCGCGAGCTCTTCGCTGTGGGCGGCACAGAACGCGTTCAAGCCCGGCGAACCTTCTTCTTCGCCCATTTCCAGCAGCAGTTTGACGTTAAAGCCCAGCTGGCCGTCGCGAGCCTTGAGCGTTTGTTCCAGCGCGGTCAGGTTGATCAGGTGCTGGCCTTTGTTGTCCGCCGTGCCGCGGCCGTACCAGCGATCGCCTTCGACCGTGACTTGCCACGGTGACAGGCCTTCACGCCATTGCGCTTCATAGCCGCGCACCACATCTCCGTGGCCGTAGCTCAGTACGGTCGGCAGTTCTGGATGCTCAATGCGTGTGGCGATCATGAAGGGACCACGCTCTGCCACCGGGTTGTCATAGATCTTGACGCTGAAGCCCATGGCCTTGACATGCGGGGTGATGAAGTCATTGAGATAGCGATACAACTCGGGCTGGCTGTCCGTTGCCTGGCTTTCGGTGGGCAAGGCGACGCTACGTTCGAGCAGATTGAAAAAGGCGCCGTTGTCGAATTGCTCTGTGGTGTTGCTGATGGCCAATGAACGACTCATGAGTGGACAAGCTCCAGTGTTTGGGCAGGATTGTCGTGAAGGTGGCAACGCACGTTGCCGCCGATAATGGAATCATTGGCCGGGTAGGCCGTTTTGCACGGTGCGAAGCAGCTCGGGCAGCGCGGGTGGAAGGCGCAACCGGACGGCGGTGACATCGGATTGGGAAAGGTGCCGTGCAGGCCGATATCGGGAATGCCCAGGCGCGGATCGGGCGTGAGCACCGAATCCAGCAAGGCACGGGTATAAGGGTGGCCGGGTTCGGCGAACAACGATTCGCGCGTACGTTCTTCGACGATGCGCCCCAGGTACATCACCGCGACCCGATCGGCGAGGTGTTCGATGACCGCGAGGTTGTGGCTGATCAGCAGATAGGTCAGGCCGAACTCGCGCTTGAGGTCTTGCAGCAGGTTGAGAATCTGCGCCTGCACCGACACATCCAGTGCTGAGGTGGGCTCGTCGCAGATCAACACGTCAGGGCGCATGATCAGCGCTCGTGCGATCGCGACTCGCTGGCGTTGTCCGCCGGACAGCTGGCTCGGGTAGCTGTCGATCACCCGCTTGGGCAGGCCGACCACATCAAGCATCGCTTCGGTCTTCTTGCGCCGCTCGGCGGGGTTGCCGATGTCATGCACGATCAGCGGCAGGGTAATGATTTCGCGCAGTGTCTTGCGTGGGTTCAGCGAGGAATACGGGTCCTGGAATATCGGCTGAATGTGCCGGGACATTGCCTTGCGATCAGTCGCCGCCAGATGTTTGCCGTTGACCAGCACATCGCCGCTGGTAGGCGGCAGCAGACCGAGCAGTAGCTTGGCCAGGGTACTTTTTCCGCAACCGGACTCACCGACCAGACCGAGGGTCTCGCCCCGCATCAGGCGCAGGGAAACGCCATCTACGGCTTTCAGGGTGGCGGCGGGTTTGAAAAAGCCCTGGTTGATCCGAAACTCGCGGCGGATGTCACACAGCTCCAAAGCGATGTCTTTTTTCATGACCGTGCACGCTCCTGAAGGCGAATCGGTGCCGGGGCCGGTGCGGCGAACAGGCAGCGCGCCATGTGTCCGTCCTGTTCGACTTCGGGGATGTTCTGCGCGCAGGTCGGTATCGCCTGAGCGCAACGATTGCGGAACGCACAACCTTGCTGTTCGCCTACCAGGCTCGGCACCAGGCCTGGAATCGAACCCAGCGCCTCACCCGGTTTGGTCCGGCCAGGGATTGGAATGCTGGCCAGCAGACCACGGGTGTACGGATGCTGCGGGTTCTCGAACAGTTGCAGGGCAGGGGCGGTTTCAACGATTTCCCCGGCATACATCACGGCGACCCGATCGGCGATCCGTGCCACCAGCCCAAGGTCGTGGGTGATGAAGATCACCGCCAGGCCGAGTTCTTTCTGAATGTCGCGGATCAAGCGCAGGATCTGCGCTTGAATGGTCACGTCCAGTGCCGTGGTTGGTTCATCGGCGATGATCAGGTCCGGTTCGCACATCAACGCCATGGCAATGATTACCCGCTGGCGCAAACCGCCAGACAGTTGATGCGGATACTGCCGCAAGCGCTCGGTGGCATTGCTGATGCCGACTTTCTCCAGCATCCGCCCGGCGCGAACCAGGGCCTCCTTGCGCGACACCTTGCGATGCCGGGTCAGCACTTCGCTGAGTTGATCGCCAATGCTGTAGGCCGGGTTCAGCGAGGTCATCGGTTCCTGGAAGATCATCGCCAGGCGATTGCCGCGCAGGTCGCACATGTGCCGTTCGCTCTGGCCGATCATGTCGATACCGTCCAGCGTCAGTCGGGACGCAGTACGTTTGGCCTTGCGTGGCAACAGGTCCATCAGCGCCAGCGACGTCAAGGATTTACCGCAGCCCGACTCGCCGACGATGCACAGCATTTCACCGCGCTCGACTTCAAAGTTCAGGCCGCGCACAGCATGCAGCGTGTCATCCGGCGTTGGGCTGTTGCCCATGGGGATATCCACGCGCAGGTTTTCTACATGGAGTAGTGCCATGTTAGGTACCTTCTATCAGTTACGGCCGTCGGGCAGGATCAGATCGCGCAGGCCATCGCCGACCAGGTTGATGCCCAGCACCAGGATCATCAGGGCGACACCGGGAATGGCGATGACCCACGGGGAAAAGAACATGTAGGGTTTGCCTTCGGCGATCATCAAGCCCCAGGACGGCGTCGGCGGCTGCACACCCACCCCGAGGAACGACAGTGCCGACTCCAGCAGGATCGCGTGGGCCATTTCCAGCGTTGCGACGACGATCAGCGCGCCGACCAGATTGGGCAGGATTTCGCTGACCAGAATGCGCAGGGTCGAGCAGCCCAGCGCCTGGGCCGAGGCCACATATTCAGCATCGCGAATCTGTTGCACCGAAGCCCTGACCACCACCGCGAAGCGATCCCAGAGCAGGCAGCCGAGCAGCACAATCACCACTTTCAGCGAGCCGCCCATCAGCGAGGCCGAGGCCAGTGCGACCATCACGACCGGCATCGCCAGCCGGGTGGTGATCAGGTAGCTGATGAACGCATCGACCTTGCCGCCGTAGTAACCCGCCAACAGCCCCATGACGGTGCCGATAAAGCCGGAAATAAGCGCCGCCGCAATGCCGATGAACAGTGAAATACGTGCGCCGTAGAGCAGTCGTGACAGGTAATCACGGCCCAGCTTGTCGGTTCCCAGGACGTATTCCCAGGTGCCGTTGGCCATCCATACCGGCGGCTTCATACGCAGCATCACGTCTTGTGCGTAAGGGTCATAAGGGGCCAGCCACGGCGCGAAGAGTGCCCCCGTGAAGATGATCAGCAACAACACCGTGCCGATGGCGAAACCACGATGACGAAAGCTCTTGCCAAGTACTCGGCTCAGGCTGCTGGGGGGTGGCAGGTAGTCATTGATCGCGAGGGTAGTGGGGGTGCTCATGTAAGCCTCCTAGCGCACGCGAATGCGCGGGTCGAGCAGTGCGTTGAGCACATCGGCCAGCAAGGTGAGGATGATGTAGATCACCGCAATCAGCAGGACCACGGCCTGTACCACCGGAAAGTCATCACGGGCGATGGCGTCCCAGGCGAGCTGTCCGATACCTTGCAGGGAGAACACGGTTTCGATCACTACCGAACCGCCGAGCATGAAGCCAAACTCCACCGCCGCCAGGGCGACGACCGGGATCAGGGCGTTGCGCAGTGCGTGCTTGAACAACACGCGGGCCGGGCGCAGGCCCTTGGCGCGGGCGGTGCGGATGTAATCGGAACTGAGCACATCAAGCATGCCGGCACGGGTCAGACGCATGATTGCCGGCGTCGCGTAATAGCCCAAGGCAATGGCCGGCATGACGAAGTGCAGCATCGTCGAGTTGCCGGACACCGGCAGCCACTTGAGCGTCACCGCGAACACTACGATCAACATCAGCGCAAACCAGAAACTGGGCATTGCCTGACCCAGCACGGCGATGCTCAAGGCCAATCGGTCAACCCAGGTGTCGCGTTTGACCGCGGCCAGCACACCCAGTGGAATCGCCACCAGCAAGGCGATAGCCAGCGCCATGGCACCTAACCCGAGGGTAATCGGCAAGCGGCTGGCGACGAGGTTGTAGACCGACTCCTGAAAGAAAAACGAGTTGCCCAGGTCCAGCCGCAACAAATCGCCCAGCCAGTTGAAGTACTGGGTCGGTAGCGGTTTGTTCAAACCGTACTGCACGCGGATCTGTTCGATCTGCTCGCTGGTGGCTTCCGGCCCGCCAATGGCCGTGGCCAGGTCGCCGGACAGGTGCAAAAGAGAAAAGCTGATCACCGACACGGTAATGGCAACGCAAATGGCGATGCCTAGACGGCGCAGAAGGAATCCAAGCATGGCAAGTTTCCTCATATCCAATGGATGACAGGTGTGAGGACGTGTCCGTGGTGCGGGTCAGTCCGCAGCCACGGCACCTCTCGATCAATCCGCTCGGTGGCGGATTACTTCCAGCTGGACTGAACGAAACGCGGCAGCTCATCCGGGTACGACGTGAACGCCAGCTCGGAGGTGTAGGCGTAGTTCATCGAGTAGTTGAACAGCGGCGCCCAGTACGCCTGTTCGCTGATGCGCTGCAACGCCTTGCGGTAGTTGTCCTTGCGCAATTGCGGGTCGAGGGCGTTGTCAGCGGTCTGCAACCAGCCCTGGACTTGCGGGTCTTTGATGTTGTCGTCCGGATTGCCCTTGAACCAGGTGCCCGCCGACGCCGAGGTGTCGAGGATCGAGAACGAGCCCCAGGCCTGAAACGACATCGGCACCTTGCCGCCACGTTGCTGATCGCGCAGGGCGGCGTACTTCAAGTAGCGCAGCTTGGCGTTGATGCCCACGGCCCGCAGGTTGCCAATGATGGCTTCGACGTAATCACGGTCGCGATAAGCGAAGATTTCTGTCTCGAAGCCATTGGGGTAACCGGCTTCGGCGAGCAGCGCCTTGGCCTTGGCCGGGTCGTAGTTGTAGACCGTGGCCGCGGTGGTATCACAGCCGAACTGGCCTGGATAACAGGCCACCTGCAAGGGCTTGGCTTCGCCGCCCACCAATTGCGTGGCCAGCGCGTTGCGGTTGATCGCATGGTTGATGGCCTGACGCACCTTGAGCTGCTTCATCGGCGAGTTTTCCGTGGAGGTGCCTCGCGCATCGAGAATCAGGAAGCCGATGCGCATGGTTTCGCCGCTGGTCACGGTCAGGTTCGGCATACCTTTAAGGTCGACTGCCTGGTCCGGGGTCACACGCCACGTCCAGTCGACACCCTCGGTCATCAACTCGGCCAGGCGGGTTTCTGCATCCGGAATCACCCGGAACTTCAGGTGGCCGATATGCGGCTTGCCTTGTGGGCTGTCCGGAAAGTAGTCCTTGTTGATCTCCATGGTCACACCTTCGCCAGCCACCACCGACACGGTTTTATACGGCCCGGTACCCACCGGTTTGCGGCTGAATTCAGCCAGGCCGACCTTCTCGAAGTACTGCTTGGGGAACATCGGAACGGCGTTGGACAGGTATTCCAGTGCCGGAGGGAAAGGTTTTTTCAAATGCAGGCGGACGCTGTAGTCACCGGTTTTTTCGGCGCTCTTGATCCAGTCTACGTTTTGCACGGTAACGACTTTCGCTTCGGGCGACACCACGTAGTTGAGGGTGAACACCACGTCGTCGGCGGTGAAGGTGTCGCCGTTGTGAAATTTGACGCCTTTGCGCAGCTCAAAGTCGAGGGTGGTGTCGTCGACCTGCTTCCAGCGAGTGGCCAACATGGGTTTGTATTCGCCGCTGCTGGGGTCGCGGTAGATCAGGTTGTCCCAGATCAGCCGGCCGAGAATCACCCCTTCGCGCAAATCGTTGTGATAGGGGCTGATGTTTTCAGGCTCGCTGTCGGAAGCGTAAACCAGGGTGTCGTTGGCTTTACCGGCATGCGCCGGAAAACTGCTGATGAAGCCCATCAGCGCAATACTGCAGGCGAAACCTTTGATGCCCATGCCGTCGTCTCCGTTGGCGAGAGTGGTTGAATCAAAGGGCAGCGAATCGCAAATGCGTAAAGGAGGAAGAGAAGGTCAGGTCATGTTTTTTTGGTCTGGACACGAATGTAGGGAAAGGCTATCAATGCCACAAGAATAAAATTTCGATACTTACGTTGCCGAAAAGGCAATCCATGGGGGCGCCGATGCAACTGTATGGTGTGCAGTCCACGGCACTGCGTTATTTTCTGGAAGTCGCGCGATGCGGATCGATCAGCGATGCCTCCGTGCGCTTGAATGTCGCCGCGTCAGCAGTGAGCCGACAGATTGCCAAGCTTGAGTTGGCCCTGGATGCCAGCCTGTTCGAGCGTCGTGCCCGGGGCATGGTGCTCAGCGAGGCGGGGGCGCGACTGGCGGCTTATGCGCGCAAGTCGCAGCTTGAGGCCGAGCAGGTGGTGCTGGAGATTACCGAGCTGCATGGCTTGCAGCGGGGCCATGTGCACGTTGCCTGCTCGGAAGGCTTTGCACTGGAGTACATGCCCAGGAGCATCAGCGCGTTCAGGCGTGAGTATCAGGGCATTCATTTCACCTTGGAGGTCTGTGCGCCGGCCGAAGCGACCGAGAAGGTGCGTTCCGGCGAAGCCGATCTGGCGATGACCTTCAGCCTGACGCCGCAAAAGGAAATCAAGGTCGAACATGTCCTGAGCGGGGCGATTTTTGCCGTGGTCGCCAATTCCCATCCCTTGGCCGGGCGTGAAGCGGTCAGCCTCGCTGAGCTGCAGCCCTGGCCCATTGCGTTACCCAAGGCCGACACCACGATACGGCAGCTATTCGACATCTGTTGCGGTGTACAGGGGTTGTTGTTCGACCCGGTGTTGACCACCAACTACGTTGCCGCGCTCTATAGCTTCGTTCGCGAAGAAGGCGTTATCAGCCTGGCCAGCGAAATGACCTTGCAAAAGCAGGTGGCGGACGGGGTCCTGCAATGCGTGCCGATCCTTGACGAAGGCATGCAGGCACGCCGCATCGAACTGCAAAGCATGGCGGGGCGCAATCTACCGGCAGCGGTGTGTGCCTTCAGGGATTTTCTGATTGCGGATCTGGCGAAAGCGAAGCGTCTCTGAAAAGAGGCGCTCTGTGCGGTTCACGCAAGGCACATTGCGGTGGTGCTCCGTTAGCCTGAGAAGAGGTGTAATGCTTGCTCCATGCTGGCCAGCTTGATTTGAGTTTCCTCATACTCATCGGCCGGTCGAGATCCGTGAACAATCCCGCAGCCTGCAAACAAATGGCAATGCCGGGGCGTAATCAGTGCCGAACGCAGGGCCACCAGGAAATCTCCGTTGCCCCTTGCGTCCAGCCAGCCCACGGGCGCCGCATACCAGCCCCGATCAAAACCTTCGTGACGCCGAATGAAGCTCATGGCGGCGGCACCTGGCAAACCTCCTACGGCTGGGGTGGGGTGCAAGGCCTGGATGCCGTCCAGCAAGCTGCGCCCCTCTTCAAGTCGGGCGCTGATGGGGGTGCTCAAATGCTGCACCGTGGCCAGTTTCAGCAGTTCGGGGCGGGTTTGCGCTTGCAGTTCGCTGACGATGCCACTCAAGCCTTGCAGGATGGTCTGCACCACCAATTGGTGTTCGTGCAGTTCCTTGGGGTCCGCTAACAAGCCTGTGCCCAGTTGCTGGTCTTCTTCGGGCGTTGGGGCGCGACGAGCGCTACCGGCGAGGGCATGGGTGCTCAGGCGGCCTTCCTGGCAACTGAGCAGTCGCTCCGGGGTGGCGCCCATGAAACAACTGTCTCCCCGGTGCAGGGCGAACAGGTGGGATTGGTTACGCCGGTCGTGCAGCCGGCGCATGACGGCGCCGCTGTCGAGGGCGGTGTCCAACTGATATTCGATATGGCGGGCAAGCACCACTTTGCTCAGGTAGCCGCGATCGATGGCCTGCAAGGCGTTGGCGACTTTGGCCTGCCACTGCGGCGCTGGCAATGCGTTGTGTTCGATCACCTGGGGGGCCGACGCAGGGGAGTGTTGAGGCGCGAAAAACTGTTGGTAAGCGGCAAGACTGTTGTGCGCCAGTACGGCTGGATCGCTGCCGGGTTCTACCACGCATTGGCAACGCAGCCAGCGGCCATGGCTGTCCTCGCTGAGCAACCATTGGGCCAGGTGAAAACTGGCATCGGCAAACGGCGCCCAATGCGGCGTACAAGGTTGCTGCGCGTCGAAACGCATGCCGCCCAGCAGCAGCGGTGGATGGGGACCGTCGATCACCGCGTCGGCACACAACGCGAACCATTGATGGTTGACGTCGGCCAAGCGCTGGCCCCCCGCGGCTTCGATCTGCCAGGCGCAACCCAGGCCGAACAGTGTCAGGTCCGGCGAGTGAGCGCACCAGAAGAAGCCTTGCCGGTGCGCCTCGTAGAGTGCCAAGGGATCGAGGGTCGGTGCGGGGCGCGAGCTCACGGCGACGACGGGGCGCTGGTACTTCAGCGCGAGCTGGTGCGCGGCGTCGAACACGTTCAATAAGGTGGCTTCGTTCATACCGCTTCGCTCTTTTTTTGCAGCCAGAACGCCGTTTGTTCCGCGATGTACCAATGGATGATCTGGTTGAACAGGCCCTCGATGAATTCACCGTCCAACCCAACCTCCTGCGCCCATCGCCGGCGCTGTGGCAACATCGCCGCGACGCGGTCCGGTGCGGCAATACTGGCCTGGTCGGGCTTGAACGACGAGGCCGCCTTGACGTATTGCATACGCAGCCCCAGGGCATCGACGATCTGCCGGTCGAGGGTGTCGATGGCGTGACGAATGTCCGGCAGGCCGGTGCAGTGTTCCGGGGTTTTCATACCAAGTCTCCTTGAAGGTAGGCCGTGCGTTGCAGCAGGTGATGGATCACGGGGCGTGGCTGTTGCTTGAGGTAAAAATGATCGCCGTCGAACAGGCGAATATCCGGGACGTGCTCGCTCAGGTCTGCCCAGGCGTGGGCCTGCTCAAGGCTGACGTCCGTGTCTTCGCGAGCCAGCAGCACGTCGATCGGCGCCGCCAAACGGTCGAGCCGGGTGGGGCGCCAGGTTTCGATGGCCTGGTAGTCACTGCGCAAGGTAGGCAGGAACAGTGCGCGCAGCTGCGGGTTGGCCCATAGGCCGGTGGCCTCGGCGTCCTGGCGCAGAATGTCGGCGATCAGCGCGTCGTCGTCCTGGCGGTGCAGGTCACTGGATGGTTGTCGGTGCGGTGGCGGATGGGCCGAGACAAACACATGTTCGGCACCGACGCCCGCCGCCTCCAGATGCACACCGACGGCGTAGGCCAGCGCCGCGCCCATGCTGTGACCAAACAGCCACAGCGGGCCGGTGGGCAAACTCAACAGCGCCTGGGTAATACGTTCGGCCAGACTGGCCAGACACCGAATATGTGTTTCGTTGAACCGCTCTTCACGTCCGGGATACTGCACGGCCAGGAGGTCGATATCCCCCGGCAGATGCGCCAGCCACGGGCGAAAAAAGCTCGCACTGCCTCCGGCATGTGGCAGGCACACCAGGCGGGCCCGGGCGTGTTCTCCTTCACGTAGCACGCGCAACCACGGGGATATTTCACCACTCATAAGGCGTGCACCTGTTCCGCCAGGGCCTTGCGGTTGACCTTGCCCAGGCGCGTCAGCGGGAACTCGCGCAGCACCTGCAAGCGATCCGGCAATTTGTAGGCGGCCAGTCCACGCTCGCGCAGCCAGGCGTTGATCGCTCCCAGCTCGACGTGTTCGGCGTGGGCCAACACACAGGCGCAACTGCGCTCACCCAGCAGCTCATCGGCCAAGGCCACCAGGGCTACATCGCGAATCAACGGATGGCCCAGCAGCAGATTTTCGATTTCCTCCACCGGAATTTTCTCGCCGCCGCGGTTGATCACATCCTTGGTCCGCCCCTCGACGATCAAATGGCCCTCGGGCAGACGCCGCACCAGGTCGCCGCTGCGGTAGAAGCCATCGGCGGTGAAGGCGCGCAGATTCTGTTCGCCGGCGTTGTAGTAACCGCGAATGGTGTAGGGGCCACGCACCAGCAGTTCGCCCACGGCGCCTGGTGCAACCGGTACGTCATCGGCGTCGACGATGCGGATCTCGTCGTCGGCGGTCAGCGGCAGGCCCTGGGTTTCGAAGATGCGTGCTTGCGGGTCATCCAGTGGGGTGAAGCACAGCAACCCTTCGGCCATGCCGTACACCTGTTGCAGGCCACAGCCCAGGGCCGGACCGATACGTGCGGCGATCTCGGCCTTGAGCCGCGCGCCGCCGACTTGCAGCCATTGCAGGCTGCTCAGGTCGTGGTCGGACCATTGCGCCATTTCCAGCCACAGCAGCACCAGCGGCGGGATCAAAGCGGTGTGGGTGATGCGTTCGGCCTCGATCAGTTCGAAGGTGGTGTCGGGGCTGGGTTCCGGCGCCAACACGAGGGTAGCGCCGACACTGAACACCCCGAGTGCACCGGGTGAGGCCAGGGGAAAGTTGTGCGCCACGGGCAACGCCGCCAGGTAGCGGGTGTGGCTGTCGAAGCCGCACGCGCGGGCTGCCAGGCGCGCATTGCAGGCGTAATCGTCATGGGTGCGCGGGATCAACTTGGGCAGGCCGGTGGTGCCGCCGGACAGCAGCAGCACGGCGACTTCCCGTGAGTCTGGCGCGGACAGTGGACGAGGGTCAGCAACGCAGTCGGCCAGAGACACGAATTCCTCGGCCGCCCCGACCACCCAGACCTGTTGCAGGCTCGGCGCCTGTTCACATAGGGTGCGCGCCAGCGGCCGATAATCGAAGCCCAGGTGCCGATCGACAATCACATAGGCCACGGCCTGGCTCAGTTGGGCCAAGTGGAGCAGTTCATGTTCGCGATGGGCCGGCAGGGCGAACACCGGAATCACGCCCAGGCGCAACAGGGCGAAAGTCAGGCTGAAAAACTCGGCGATGTTCGGCAGTTGCACCAGCACCCGCTGGCCGGCGCGCAGGCCCCGGTCGGCGAGGCCGGCGGCCAAGCGGTCGGCTTGCAGGTCGAGTTCGGCGTAACGCCAGCGCCGATGCCCGTCCACCAGCGCCTCCTTGTGCGGTGTGCGCTGCGCCTGCTCGCGCAGCAATTGGCCCAACGGCACGCCTTGCCAGTAGCCGAGTTCGCGATAACGGCGGATAAAGTCGTCGGGCCAGTCGGTGCATCCATCAAGCATGGCAATCTCCTTGAGCGGTCGGGCAACCCAGCAAACGGGCGCCGTGCAGAATCAGCGGGTGCGCCAGGCCGGCGATTCGCACCGCCTGTACGCCGGTGTATTCGGCCGGCTGGATACGCAGCAACGGGTCGTCACCGGTCAGCAGGCTGAGGGCGGAGTGGTCGGCGGGATGTACGCCCAGGTGGATCGCCGCCAAGCCCGTTGCGCCGTTGGGATGAATCATTCGGGGCGGATGCTGGGCCGGCTCATAGGGCGTGACCAGGAAGGGCAGGCGGTAGTGGCGGGGGTAGACGAAACGAAAGCGCGTCTGGCGGCCATCAGCGCAGGTACGCCGCCAGTTCACCGTCCGGCCCATGGCCACGCCGCAGCCCGTCAGGCCCTTGAGGCGCGGCGCCAGGGCGGGGGTCTCGCATAGCAGCGCCAGGTCGCAGAACCCTTCGCCCTGGGCGGCCCAGCGCAACATCCGGCGCCCGGCGCCACGGCCGGCCAGGCAGTCGATGGGCCACTTGAATAGCCAGGCGTGACGCGGTGTGGTGAGCAATTCGATGATCGGCCCCTGGCTGAACCAGATATGCGCGTGTTGCGCGCGGGCCTCGGCAGTGGCGTAGGTGACCTCGAAACCGGCGGCACGAAAATTCGCCACGGCCTGGTGCAAGTTGCGCACCCATAGCAACACATGGCTGCAGGTGGAGGAGGATTGAGCAGTGTTCAAAACGGCAGCGCTCCGAGCAGTTGGGCGGTGGCGTCACCGCAAGGGGGTTGCACGGCGTCGGCCAGGGCCTGAAGTTCAGCCAGCGGCAGCGGGCGGGGCACGGGCGGCTCAATCAAGGCGGGCATGCCGATCCGGTTGTTCATTTCGCGCCAGGCCATGGACACCTCGGTGGCCCAGACGCCGCTGCGCAGGCGCCGCGACGGCTCGTCGATGTCGCGGCATAACTCGTCCAGGGCGACGCTGACCGCGTCGGGCCAGACCTGGTTGAACACCTGCTGGTAGCTCTTGGGCACCTGCGGATCGAGCAGCACCATCGTCGGCCCGGCCAGCCGCTCGCTGCCGGGACCGGCCATGATCAGGCGGTCGGTGCTGTCCCTTAAGGCGTGCAGGCGCGGGTTCCACAGCACCGGGCCGTGGGTGTCGCCCAGGCTCAGCACCCCGGCTTCACAACCGACTTCGAGGCGATGCAACAGGAACGAGTGGTTGTCCGGGTCCTTGGGGTGCACCTGGTTCTGCACCCGCAAGCTGATCGGTACGCCGTTGAAGCGGGCGTCGAGCCGCGTGAAGGGTTGCTCTGTGACCGTAGGGGCCGGTGCCGCGAACACCCAGGGCCGCAGACCACCGGCCAGGCGCCCGAGAATATCCAGTAACGGGTAGGCCACCTGGCTGTTGCAAGCGGCTTCGATATACGCCAACCCCTGTCGATCGCGCAGGTAAGCGGCCACGGCGAGAAAGCGGCGGATCGCCAGGATATTCGGGTACAGCGTATTCACCGCATAGGCGGCCTGGCCCTGGCGCGCGGCCTGCATGCACGCGGCGATTTCGCGGTGGTGCACCGGGTGTTCCTGCAACACGTGGATGCCACGGCGTAGAAATTGTTGGGCCAAGTCACCGCCGGCGCCACCGGTTGCCCCGGAGCGCACCACCACGCAGGCGATATCGACCTCATCCGGCACCTGTTCGACGGTCTCGTACAGCGTCACCCCATACTGTTCGGCGCAGGCCTTGGAATAGGCATTGCCGCGGGACAGGATGCCCACCAGTTCGTAGCGGTCATGGGCGCGGGCCAGGGCTTGCAGGTAGATGCGGCCGAACGCGGTGCCGGCCACGATCACACGTTTGCGCGCCGGGGCACCGTTCATGAGCAGGTCTCCGGCAGGCGAGCCCACAGGGCCAGCGTGTGGTTGTCGGGTAACTGGTCGGGCAGCTCGAGGGCCAAGGCGGGCTCTTCCAGGTGCGCGGCCAATGCGGCGCGGCTCAGGCGATGGGCGGGCACCTGGGTGACGAAGACACGATGGCCCAGGCACGCCAGTGGGTGCCCGGCGGCGGGCAGGCTACGGTTGCCCTGGAACCCGGTCCTGGCCAGTGCGGTTTGCCACTGCGTGAGGTTCAGGAAGGTGGCGCTGCTGAGCTGACGTTCATCGTTGGCCTGGTTGAGCATGAAGGCCTGGGAGGCCATCACCCAGAATTCCTCCTGCGTGGGTTCGCTGAATACCAGCCAGCCGCCCGGCTTGAGCAAGGCGAGCAGGGTCGCCAGGGAGCGCTCGGTATCGCGGGCGGCATTGAGCACGCCACCGGCGACGATCAGGTCCCAGCTCTGGCTGCGGTAACCCTGGGCGAGGGCGGGGCGATCGATGTCGAACACGCCATGGCGGACCCACGGCCAGGCCTGCAAACGCTCGGCGGCCTGCTCGCTGAAATAGCGCGACACGTCGGTGCACAGGTAGTCCACCGAAGCCTCGGCCAAGGCCGGTAGCACGGCCTGGGTGGTCGACCCGGTGCCGGCGCCGACTTCAAGCACGCGCAACCGCATGCCGGCCGGTTGGCGTGCGGCCCAGGCGCCGACCCAGTGGGCTACCGCACGGTGCTGGTACTGCGCCGCCAGGCTTTCGCGGTACAACGCCGCCGCTCGGTCGGTACGCCCCTCGGGAAACAACAGGTGCACCGCCGCACAGTCGCCGCGCATCAGCGCCGGCAATTGGCGCGCATTCTCCTGCGCATATTCGAGAGTGCCGCTGCCGCCGGTGTTGCACGCCCAGTCCAGGGTCAACTGCGCCCAGATGCCCTCCAGGGCGGCGTCGCTCCAGGCACTGGCGTCAAGGGTGGGATGCAATCGGGTGCCTTCGCGGCGCAACAGATCTTGCCCTTGCAGCACGTCCAGCCAGCGTGCGATCAGCGACCGGTGACCCGGCGCGATGCCCGCGTGAGCCAGACCCTGGGCCACATCGTTCACCGGTGCCGGCAGCAGGCCGCAATGGTCCAGACCGTTGAGCATCGACAGCAACGCGGCGTGGCCCAACCGATCATTGAGCCGTACCGCTTCAACAAGTCGCTCGGTGGAAAACTGCCGGTCGAGGGCCGCTTCAGTGGCATCCAGGTAGTCCTCAACCCATCCTGTCTCACAAGGGTGAGGCACAGCGAACAAGGTCTGGCCGTGCAGCGCGACGCTGCTCACCGCGGGGTGCCCAAGGGCTCGCTCGCGCCAGCGTTGCTGCTCGAGCTTGACGCTGGCCAGGTCGCGCCATTGCCCAAGAGCATCGGTAAATCCCTGGACGCTGCAATTGAGCTGCGCCGCCGCCCGCTCGGCGAGTTGCCAGTCGCCCGGTTGCGCCGTGACGAACAACACCTGTTCCAGGTGGCTCAGGTCGGTCAAAGGCAGGGCGGGAAAGTCCAGCAGCCGTTCCAGCTGTTCGGCGTTCATCACCGCCACGGCGGGGCGCTGGCGTTCGATGACGGCCAACAGACGAGCCGGGGAGCGTTGATGAATGCCCAGGTCGGTCAGGGCAGGCAAATGCCATGGGAACGTGCCGACGGGCAGGTCGATCAGCAGGGTGTCAACGTTCAGCGTCATCATGAAACTCCTATGGCGTGAAACAAGCGCTGCCCGGCGGCCGCCAGCGGGTCGGTTGCCGCGGGCCATACCTCAAGCAACTGGAAACCCTGGCTCTGCAGGGCCTGGTGCCATGCATCGGGCGTCATGAACACCTCATCCGTACCGCGTAACGGCGCATTGGCGGGCGGTGACAGCAGCAGGTGCATGAAGGTCAACATGGCCGGGTTGTCCGCGATGGACTCACTGAACAACAAGCTCCCGCCGTCCCGCAGGCAGGCGCGAATCTGCCCGAGGCTGCGGGGCAAATCGCGGGCGTTGTGCAGCACATTGCCGGCGACCACCAAGTCCTGACTGCGCGCCTCGATGCCTTGCTGGGCGAAGTCGCGGTCCAGGTCGAGCAAGCCGAAGTGCATCCCCGGCTCCAGGCGAAACTGGCGCTGGGCCGCGCCGCTGAAAAGCGAGCTGATGTCGGTGAAGCGATAGCTCTTCTTGCGTGCTTGCAGCGCGGCCAGCACGGCGTGGGTGGTGCAGGCGGCGCCAGCGCCCAACTCCAGCACCAGCAGCCGATCGCCGTGGGCACTGACTTCGGCTGCACGTGCGGCGAGGGCCTGATTGATCGCCGTGGTGAACAGGTTGTGCTGGTAGGCACCCAGCACCGCGACGGGGTCACCCGTTTGCAACAGCAACGGCGCCAGGGCGAGTTGATCGCGCAACAGGTCGGGCAGGCAGTCGATGACCTGGCTGTGCAGGGGCGCCATGCTGGTCGGGAAGCCCAGTTCGGCGTATAGCCGGGGCAAGTTTTCGACTGTGGCTTTGGGTGGCGTGCCTTGCCAGGCGAGGCGTTCAGCGTCTTCGCACAGCGCACCGGCACGGCTCAGGGCCGCCAGCCAGCGCCGCACAATCCAGGCATGGCGGGGGGCCGTGCCCAAGGCCTGGTTGATTTGCCCGGCGCTGCGCCAGACCTGCAACGGCAAGGCCTGGGTGTGCAGCAGTACCTGGGCCATCACCCCCAGGCTCACGTGTTCAAGTTCATTCAGGGCGATGTTCATAGGCAGCCTTCTTCAACGGTATGCAAGTGATCGAGCGGACCGTCCAGCAGGTTCAACGCACGGATCGCCGAGGTGCGTTGCAGGCGTTCGAGGCTGGCGGCGGGCGGCAACGCCTGAGCGGCGTAATGGCAGCCGGCACGGATTTCATCGCTCGCTACGCTGACCACCGTGGCAGCGGCCATTGCACCGGTCAGCGCCGCGTTGCCTGCGCCGCTGAGCACCAGGCTGCGGGTGCGCGCCTGGTCGTCCCACAGCCCGTCGAGTTGCAGCAGCAACGTGACGAAGGGGGGCTGGCCGCTGAGGTCCAGCCGGCTGGCCTCGCACAATCGCTGCACGGCTTCGATACGTGGCAGGCTGTGGGCCAGGTCCAGCGCCTTGAGCACATGTCCGTCGGTGATCACGTTGAACCAATGGCCGACATTCAGGCGCAGGTCCATGGCCAGGCGTTCGCCTTCCTGATTCAAATAGGGCAGTAAGTGAACCTGGCCGGGGAAGCAGGGCAGCAGCACGTCCCGGCTGCGGCGCAGCGCTCTACTGCAGCGGCCGTTGTACCAGGCCGCCAGGGGCTCGCTGGTGCCATCCACCGCCCCTTGCAGGAAGTCGTCGGCGGCCACCGCGGTGAATTGGTCACGCAGGCCGAAATAGCTGGTCAGGCCCAGGACCTGGGTAAATGCCTGCTCGGCCAGCCAACGCGGCAGCAAACCGGTGAGCCCCGGTTGCAGGCCGGCACCGAGGACGGCACAACGGTTGCGCCACTGGCTCGGTTCGAGCGTCATGTCACCGGCAGCATCCACGTAATGCGCATGGGTTTGCAGCGCCGCCTGGGCGGCACGGTCCGCCAATTGCCAGGAGGGGCCGGCGCAGTTGAGCAGCACGTCGCAGCCACCGGCGAACCCGGCCAGGGCCGGGGCATCATTGAAGTCCACCGCTGTCCATTGCAGGTGTGCGTCGGGCCATTGCTGCTGGAGCGATGCCAGGCAGCGCGCACCGTTGCGTGGGTCACGCCCGCCCAGGCGCAGCTCGTTCACGCCCAAGCTCAACAACGCCCGAGCACTGGCCAGCCCGACATCGCCACTGGCACCCAGCACACCGATCAGCATGGTTGGGCCTGCGCATTCAGGCGCCAGCCACCGGCGCGCTGGCGGTCACGCCAAAAACCGCCGTAACGCCCGTCGAGGGCCAGCAGTTGCGGGTGTGTACCAGCTTCCACCAGACGACCTTCATCCAGCACCAGAATCTGGTCGGCGGCCATGATGGTTGGCAGGCGATGGGCGATGACCAATACCGTCGAGCTTTGCTTCAGGCTACGAATGGCCGTCTGCACAAAGGCTTCGTTGTGCGGATCCAGGGCGGCGGTGGCTTCATCCAGCAGCACGATCGGGGCGCGTTTGAGCAAGGCCCTGGCCAGGGACACCCGCTGGCGTTCGCCACCGGACAGTGCCGCGCCGCCTTCGCCCACCGGGGTGTGCCAGCCCTGGGGCAGGCGCGCGACAATTTCATCGACGCCGGCCAGTCGCGCCGCTTCAGCCACCTGCTGCGCAGTGGCGTCCGGCCTGCCGACACGGATGTTGGCTTCGAGGCTGTCGTCGAACAGGTAGACGTCCTGCATCACCAGCGACAGTTGCGCCATCAAGGTTTCGTTGGACAGTTCGCGTACATCGACACCGCCGACCTTGACGCGGCCCTCGGTCGCATCGAAAAAACGCATGAGCAGGCGCGTGACGGTGGTCTTGCCCGAGCCCGAGGCGCCGACAATCGCCGTCATCGAATGGGCCGCTGCAGTGAAGGTCAGGTCGCGCAGCACCGTCGGGCCGCTGGCGTAGGCGAAGCTGACGTGTTCGAAGGCAAAGCTGCCGGGGGCGGTCAACGGCTGACTGACCGGGGGTTGCGGCAATGGCGACTCGCGCAGGATGCCGACCAGTTGGTCGAGGTCATTGCCGGCCATGCGCAACAGGCCGCTGCGCGCCGCCGCCTCGGCCAGTGGCCCGACAAAGCGTGCCGCCAGGGCGAGCAGGGCGATCAGTTGGATGGCGTCGATTTCGCCTCGGACAGCCAGGGCGATGCCCACGCCCACTAGCAGCGCGAAGGCCAGTTGCACGGTCAGGCCGCCGGCGAGCAATTTGGGAAAGGTCTGGGCCAACATCGAACCGCCGGCCTGTTTCTGCGCCAGGTTGGCCGCCTGCAAGGGCGCGTAGCCCTCCTGGGTCCGGCCAAAGGCGCGCAGCACTTGCTGGTAGCGGGCGAACTCCACCACGCGGTTACCGGCGAGGGTCGCGGCGGCTTCGACCCGGGCATCGTTACGGCCAATGGCAGCGGCCGACCCGTGATGGGCGAAATAGATCAGCGGCGCGCAGAACACGGCGGTCAGGCCCAGGCGCCAGTCGAAGATGAACAAGGTCAGGGCGACCGTGGCCGGTACCACCACCCCGGACACCACCGGTCCGAGGTAATGGGCAAACAAACCGGTGACCATCAACGTGCCGCTGGTGGCACTGCGCGACAGGCGCCCGACTTTCTCCGAGTTGAACCAGCCCAGGGGCAGGCTGGCCAGGTGTTGGCCGAGGCGATCATGCAAAGTGGTCAACACAACCAGCGCGAGGGCAAAGCCCTTCATCGCCTGCTGGTAATGGGCAAAGCAGGTCAGCACGGCCATCGCCGCCAGGCCGGCCAGCCAAGCCGTCGCCGTGGGTAGATCACCGGCAAACAACGCGTGCAGGATCGGCACCAGCAACGCGACGGCCAGCCCTTGCAGCACGGCGCTGGTCACCAGCCACGCGAGGTATCGATAGAGGCGTGTGGCGTGAGCCGGCCCCAGTAACGTGACAAGACTGTGGATCACTGGGACATCTCCAACTCGGGAACGGAGGTCTTGGCGCCGGCGCGCCAGAGGTGGGCATAGGCGCCGTTGGCCTGAAGCAGGGCTTCGTGACGACCGCTTTCCAGCACACGGCCCTGATCGAGGACGACGATCTGGTCCACACCGCGGATGCTGGCCAGACGGTGCGCAATCACCAGCACCGTGCGACCCCGGGCCAGGGCCGACAGGGCGTCCTGGATCAACGCCTCGGATTCGGGGTCGGCGTGGGAGGTGGCCTCGTCGAGGATCAGCACGGGCGTGTCGGCCAACAGCGTGCGGGCGATGGACAGGCGTTGTGCTTCACCGCCGGAGAAAATCGCATCCTCGCCGATCACCGACTGATAGCCCCGGGGCAGGGCCTGGATGCGTGGGTGAATCTGCGCCGAGCGAGCCGCCGCCTCCATTTCTGCATCGCTGGCGTCGGGGCGGCCCAGGCGCAGGTTATCGGCCACGGTCCCGTGCACCAGTTGCGCGTCCTGCAAGACGAAACCGACCTGCCGGTACAGCTGGCGCGGATCGATCTTGCGCACGTCGACACCACCGACTCGCACGCAGCCAGCGTTGACGTCGTGAAAGCGCGGCACCAGTTTGGCCAGGGTCGATTTGCCCGCGCCGGACGCGCCAACCAAGGCCGTCACGCTGCCGGCCGGGCAGTGCAGGTCAACGCCGTTCAGGATCGGGTGCTCGGGATCGTAGCCAAATTGCACGTGTTCAAAGGTGATGTCGCTGCCCAAAGGCTGCTTGCCCTCGTTGGGCGCGGGCAGTTCTTCGACCTTGAGCAGCGCTTCGATGCGGTCGGCAGCTGCCAAGGCGGTGCGTTGGGCGGTGAGGCTCTGATTGATCACCAACAGCGACTGCGGAATCACCACCGCCACCAAGGTTTCGGCGAACAATTGCAGCGGCGTGATCCAGCCTTCGGCCAGCAACAGGCTGCCCACCCCCAGGCTCACCAACAGAATCACCGGGACACTCAAGGCCATCGAGGAAAACGCTTCCAGGCGCAGCAGCGGTTTGACCCAGCCGGCGTATTGCTCGCTGAACTGGTTGACCGCCTGCTGATAGCTGCGATGAGCCTGGCCCACCTGCCCGAATGCCTTGACCACGGCAATGCCGTGGACAAACTCGACGATGGCGGCGCTGACTCGGCTCATGCTCTTGTCCAGCAACTGCATCTTCGCGCCGAAGCCGCGCATCATCAGGGCGTAGGCCACGGCATACACCGGCAAGGTCAGCACCGCCAGCAGCGCCAGGCGCCAGTTCAGCGTGACCAGCCACACCAGCCCCGCCACGGGCGTGACGATGGCCGCGGTGAGTTCCACCGCGTGGTGGGCGACCAGGTGATGCAGGTCTTCCAGATCGTCCTGCACCACTTTGCGCACCGCGCCCGAGGTGGTGTCGGTGTACCAGCCCAGGGGCACGCGCCCCAGCTTGCGCACCATGGCTTCGCGCAGGCTGGCCTGCAGGCGGTGGTCCGCCAGATGGGTCAACCACAGGGCCACGCCGTTGGCCATCCAACCCAGGCTCAAGGCGATCACCACCAGCGCTGCCCAGCGCCACAAGGCCTGGGTGTCGACGCTGCCGGCCAGCAGCAACCGACCCAGCTCGGTCAGACCGATAAAGGGCACCAGGTTGACCAGCGCGCCGACCGCGGCAAACACCACGCCAATACGGATCAGGCGGTTGACCGGGCGTTTCAGGGTCTCCAGGGCGGTGCTCATGAGTTTTTCCGAAGGGCGTCCAGCAGGTGCGCGGTGACGATGTGGACGTGGGGCGGTTCGATCACACTGAAGTGGTTGCCGGGCACGTCGATCAAGTCGAACCGCCCCAGGCACGCGTCTTCCCAGAACGGTGCTGCCAGGTGGCCAACGCCGCCGGTGATGCCGAACGACTGCTGCTCCAGGCAGCGCAGGTAGGTCATGTTGCCGAGGAACGGCGGCGGGTCGAACCTTGCCGCGCGCATGCTGTGGCGGCACACGCGAAACAGCGTCGGCACCAGCTCCGGGCCGATGGGCACCCCGGCCTGGCCCGACGCCAG
>NZ_ATLN01000066.1:0-10621 GCF_000416195.1 Pseudomonas sp. CFII68 | reverse complement strand
GGGATGGAGTGAATGGTTGTCAGCGTGGCAGAGCAGGAAATGCTGGATGGGCGCCTAGTCAGGGCGCTCGACGAAAGCTGGGATATACCGCTGGAAATTCATCTGACCCGTCCAACAGCGCCACTCAGTCAATCGGCCGAAGCGTTCTGGGCCCGGGTAGGGCAGTGACCCGGCGCGTTTCATGTAGCGCGTAGCGTAGCCGTTAGACCAGAGCCATGTTCGATCGCCCACATCAGCCGCCGCGCTGTATCTGCTCCAGTATCAGGCTGTCGGTGATGTTCATGTCGTCCAGCAGCAGAAACATCTTGCTCAGCACCTCGGCCATTTTTCTGTCGGTGTCGGCGAACGGCAGGTAGAACTCCGTGGAGCTGCTGCCTGCGGGCACGATGCACAGGTAGTTGCCAGGTTCGATATGGATGGCCGCGCTGCCCAGGTGAATGCGGTAGTTCGCACGCTGGCCGGTAATGTGCAGAAAATGCCCTTCACATTTAACGTTTTGCAACCCTAGCCCCTGAACCAACTCACCGACCAGTTCGGCGCGTCGTTGCAGGGTTTCTTGGCTGGTGCTGTAGTCGTCTGCGGTGTGGGCCACGGAGACCAGCAGGTCGGCGTCGCGCATGATTTCCGAGAACAGCAGCGGTGGTACTTGCTCAAGGGGTAGGGCTTTTTGGTCGCGGTAGAACGCAATCGTGTCGAAGGTAAAGTGTTCTGTTTCCGAGAGGTAATGGCCGGTGTCCAGAAAGTTGAACAGGGCGTATATGCCGTGCTCTTTGCTCTCGTAGTAGATGTCCTCGACGCTTGAGGTCGACCAGTTGCGGACCTGCAGCAACCGGGCGGCGACTTTACCTTTGAGGCGGTGACCGGCAAATCGGTTGGACCACCGGCCGGTGTCTCGCTCAGCAGGTGTTAACAGGTACAGCTCGCGAAAGGCCTGTTTGAACGGCTGCACGCGGCGATGGGTCACCACTTCTTTCTGCCAGGCCGACAGTTGTCCGGCCGTGAACAGATGAAAAGGGTGAGCGATACGCAGAGTCCTTTCAGCGACGTGTTGGCGGCCTTCCAGGTCAGTCACCGTCAGTGTTGCGGCATCGAGCCAGCCCAGCGCAGCGTCGTCGGCCTGCACAATCAGCTGTTCGAGCAGCAGGCGAACCGCGGGCATTTTCAACAGCGGCTTCAGGTCGTCCAGAGCCAGGGTTTCGCCGCTGCTCATCATCGCTTCCAGGGTGCGGCAGAAACGGGCGATCTGTTCCTTGAGCTGGGTCTGCTGCGTTTTGAGGGCAATGAAGTCTGGGTTTTTGCGCACCGCCGGCGGTGCGGTCTTGAGTGTCTTTGCGGCTTTGCAGATGTGCAGCGTGGGCGACAAGCCGTCGATGATGAGCGTGATGTCATAGCCATCGATGGTGGCAGCCGTCAGCGCGGATTCGGCGATCTGCGATTCCATGGCCCATTCCAGGCGAATCGCCGAGGGGTAACCGGCGGCACGCGCCAGGTTTTCCAGGCCTGCCTGCACCGCTGCGTGGGAGTTGGCCTGTCGCTGAGCGCCGTATTTGCGCACCTCTTTGTGCAGCTTCTTGAGTGTCAGATAGCGCTGGCGTACGTCGTCCGGCCCCGTGACGGGCAGCAGGCCATAGATGCGCATTGCCGGCTGTGCGTGGCGGGACAACTTCTTTTCCAGCGCCGGTCGACCGATGCCCTGGTAGGCGTCGAGCAGCACACGCGTCTCGGGAAACGCCCAGTGCGAGGGTTCGAGTGCCGCGAGGTATTCGCGCAGGTGGTCGGGGTCGGCCTCGGCCAATGCCTTGTCCAGCAGGTAGCGGTCCACCACACCCACGGTTTCATCCAGCGTATTGGGCAGGTCGGTGCCCCAGCCGGATTGAGGTGCCAGGGCAATGTTCAGGTATTCACGCTGGAAGGCTTGCAGATCACTCCAACCGAGCGCGTCGAGCACCACTCGGCTGGCTTGTCCGGCGTAGGGCAGGGCGGTCAGCAGGCTATTTCTGGAAAAACCGGTCAGCGCCGCGAGCAGCTCTGCCGATGGGGTCCTGGGCAATTGCTGAAGCGACAGGAAGCGCTCGAGCACCGCGGCCGTGTAGCCGAATCCATCGAGAAAGTTATCCGGCGTCATGCCCAGTCGTTCGACGACCGCCAGGGCCTGCAACAACCAGCGGGTCTGATACACCTCTACCGAACGGAAGGTGTCAGCCAGCTTCTCGGCGTTAGCGGGCAATCCAGCCAGGGCGTCCTCGACATAACGAACGGTGAAGTTCACCAGTTCAGGGGGCACCGCAGCAGCTTCTTCAGTGGGGGGCTCATCGCTCTGGGACGACTCATCATCGAGGCCTTCGTCTTCCGGGGCCTCGTCGTTTGAATCGTCCTCGTCGAACGCTTCCTCGGCGTACCGATCCAGGTCCACATCATCGCTGTCCAGCCCGGTGTCGTCGCAATAGAACATCATGGCGCGGCCCCAGGTATTGGCTGCCCGGACGAAGCGAGGGTAGTCGAGGCGGCCCGCTTCCAGCAGGCCCAGCGCGATGCGCTGGATTTCCTTGTGCACGTAGATATACGCGTCGGCGATTTTCCTTTGTTCGTCACCGGGCGCTGAAGGGGGCTGCTCGCGGTTCCAGCTGCCGTCCAGCAACCATTCGGCGAAGGTCTGCCAGGCCGGGGTGGGCGGGTAATTGCTCAGGCGATTGATGCACGCCGGGACGTCAGGCAAGGCCCAGGCCTGGTCCGGGCTTCTTCGGTAATAGGCCGGGCCATCTTCGTCAGTGGGCAATGGATAGTCACTGTCCTCGAAAGCAAATTGCAGCATGTGCTGCAGTCGCGCGCAGATCTGCTCCAGTGAATAGGCATCCGGGTGAGCCGTGATCCACGCATCGCAGAGTCGATGTTGCAGTCCATAGCGCTGTTGATCGCGACGGTCCTCCAGATCGTCCCAAACGGTCGGGAACACAAAACCATCAGCCAGCGCTTTGGGCCCCTCCTGGGGATGCAGCCTGACCCAGTCATCGGCTATGCGCAGGCAGTCGATGCCGTCCCAGAAATCGGGCTCGAATTCGTCATATTGGCTGAGCTCGGGATAGTCATCCAACGCGCTATCACAGAATGCTCGCAGCGCAGCGAGGCGTGTGGCTTGATCGGGCACAGGGCGGCGTGATTGCATGAGGGTATCCGAGGGAAGTGAACGACGAAGATCAACCGCCAATCAGCGGCACGAGGCGGATAAACGCGAGCGTGGAAGGGGGGCTCAATTCGATTGTCTCATCGAGACTTTGCAGCATGACGCCGTTGTGCAGAACGCGGAACGCACGGGCTTCAAAACCCTTCAGGGCTCGCTCGACTTCAACGCCGACATCCAGGTCTGGAGGTGCGCTGGCTTGGGGCATGACCACCGCGCCTTCACTGGCTTGCTGAAGAACGTCCCGCTCGCTCAGGTATTGGCGGTCGAGCACTTCACGCAGCGACACGTGTTCCAGCCAGTGCTGGACCGACAGCGCGGCGATCTGCTCGGCCACGGTCAGGCGAATGAGCTCGGCGACCGTCAAGGTCAACGAACTCGGTGTCAGGGTGACAGGGGGCAGCAAAGGCTCCTGGCGTGCGCCTTTCAGGCAATAGCTATGAACCACTAACTCCATGACGCATTCCTTGCAAGCCAGGCCAGCCGGGGGGATGGCGCATTAGCATATCCCGATCTGCGATAAACTTCATCGCGCTGCGCGCTCGGGCGGAGTAATAGAAGCCTGATAGGTGAACGATTATGGTTGGCATGAATCCATCGCATGCTCCGGTGTTGTGGCTGCGATCTCAACAGTGCCTGACTACATCCAGAGCAGGCGTGCCGGTCGAGACGTCTATTTAATGTGTCTTTAAAGGTTCAGGGCTTAGGCGGTGAGAGCGGAGTCGGCAAGATGGGCGTTACTGCCGCACTACGGCAGCTATTCAAGGATTCACGAAATAGATGAAGCAACTCGTTCAAGAAAGCTACCAAGGGCCCGTGCCAAATGTCGGTAGAGGGGCTGCTGTCCATATAACTTTATGAGCAGCTTCTCTTGATTTTCATTATAAAAATACAACCAGCCAATTTGATGGTTCATGCAGTATTCTTTAGGTTGTCACCAAACCGTTACATAAAAGGTTTCACGCCGATAAGCATTCGCTGTCATCGAATTTATGTGTCACCATTCTCGATGGCAAAAAGAGCTTGTGCTCGTGAAAAATAAAGGTTAAAAATTGGATCCAATATGGAGCTCGGCTCTTCGGTAGCCTTAGGCTGCTGATTGTCGTTCATAGGCCTTTTATGGATGAGGACTTTAGTCCCAGGGACGGTTGATTTGAATCCAATGCATACTGAGTCTGGCAGCTATAGCACGCCAAGGGCTAGGAGTGGGTGATAGCTATCTGAATATCTGTACTTGTCCTTCACGGGTCGCATGAACCTGAGTGTTGACTATGCGCGGCAAATAATGGCTGCGCTAATGATGGCTCCTGCAACCGCTCATGTTCGAAAAGCGCAGCACGCCTTGCTACGTTGGTACTATGAAAAACAAAGCAATTACGTCGAACGTTCTACTCATGGGGGCTGCGATTATTTGGGGGTGTGCGTTTGTTCCTCAAAAAATTGGCATGGATGCAATTGGACCTTTTTGGTTTACAGCCATACGCTTTGCTATCGGAACAACTCTGATACTGCCTTTGCTTTATTTTGAGAAAGACACCGCCAAGCTCACCTCAAAGGATTGGATGAAAGGGATTGCTGTGGGTGTAATCCTTTTTGGTGGGATAAATCTTCAGCAGGTGGCTTTAATCTATGCGTCAGTAGCCAATACTGGCTTTATTACTGGCCTCTACGTCGCGCTCGTGCCTTTACTTTGCCTGTTTGCTGGGCAGCGCCACGGCGCCGGACTTTGGGTTGGTGTGATTTTAGCGATGATTGGTCTGTATTTGCTGAGTGTCCATGGCGCATTGCAAGTTAACCCCGGCGATCTGCTTACGTTGCTCAGTTCTGTTTTTTGGGCGTTGCAAGTGATAGCTCTTTCTTCTTTCTGTCACAGCCTGCCGCCGATTAAGCTTGCGATAATCCAGTCAGGAACATGCGTACTAATGTCGTTGGTACTTGCACTTTTTGTGGAGCCTATATCCGGCCAGATGGTTCGAGACGCCTACATTCCGTTGCTATATGGAAGCGTGATGTCAGTCGCGGTAGGTTTTACTTTGCAGATTCTGGCTCAAAGACATATCAAGGCAGCACATAGCGCGATCATTCTTAGCACGGAGTCCGTGATCGCCGCAGTCGCTGCCTGGGCCATCCTCGGAGAAAGTCTGGGGACCAGGGAGGTTTTAGGATGCGTCCTGATATTGGCGGGTACTCTTATAGCTCAATTTTCCGGTGCACAGTTGAGTACAGCCCCCGTGCCCAGCGCAGAGGGAAGGCAAGTGACGTAAAGCGTCTGAATCTTTTATCCGCTTGAGACCAAGGAGAGGGCAATGACCGCTTTAGAGAAAACGCTGCTGTCAGAAGAAGAGCGCGAATCGATGACAGCTAATCCCGCAAGGCAGGACGAAGCATTTTTGAAAGGCGCCTATGCTTATCTGTCAAACACTGCTCTGACTGCAAGATACTCTGTAATTTCCGGAATTATCGAAGAGTATGATTGCGACCGAATACTTGACGTAGGTTGCTACACCGGAGGATTAAGAGCTTCTCTGAATCGCCACAGGGCATACCATGGAATCGATATTTCGACGCATGCGATATTAGACGCTCGTAAAAATTACTCCAACTTTGAGCGAACTCGCTTTACCGTTGGTGATGTTCGTACAGTCAGGTTTCCCGAGGAAAGTTTCACCTGCGTCGTATGGGCCGGTATCGGATTTGGTTATTCGCAGACCGACAATCAGTCTTTTACAGACCTGTTTGATAAGACATGTGAGTTTTGCAGCGAAGAGGGGATCTTGATTTTTGAATGCATAGAAGGATACTCTTGGATACAAGCCCATATAGAGAGGGTGAGTAAAATTCTCAATGTGCTACAGGTTACATATCCGTTGGCTACAGTTCATAATAAACGCACATTGTTTGTTTCTAGAAAAATCTGAAGCAAAAAAACGCTGCTATTCATAGCAGCGTTTTTTATTAGCTCAATTTGTTTTCCGTCAGTCTAAGTTGATTGCCAAACGGGTCGGCTATTTGCAGTGTGGTCGATGCCTCGGTATGACTTACAATGACAAGTTTTCCAGCCGGCAATCGGGTGCGAAGCTCAAGATAAAACTGATCAATACCTGATACATGAACCATTACTACCGCGCCTGGCTCTGCATCACCTTCGTGTTCGGTGAGATGCAGAACTAGTTTGTCTTTTCGGATTTGCAAATACACAGGGTGGTTTCGCTGCTGATAGATCCAGTCTATTGTAAAGCCTAGGCAATCTACATAGTGCTCTCGAGCGAGCCGCTCTGAGGAAATTTTGAAAACCGGTATGGCAGTTGCAAGTTCCATGCGTGCGTACCTGATGTTGTCCTTTCCGGAGATTACTTAAATTGAAGTATTAGATCAAGTGTAACGTTGAGCGAAATGGCAGTGCCTAATGATGGTCTAAGCGGTGAGCTCGAAAACTACGGTTTTCGTTATCAGCGCTTCTTAATCCCGCGTTGAGTAAATCTGCGTTGTCAGTCAAGCCCCGGCAAACACCTTCGAATGAACTTTTCCACTCGCAGTGATAAGTCCATGGATTATGAAACCAATATCTCGCCATAGAGTTGCACCAACGAACGAGCAGCGGCATTCGTCAAATACATGGGGTTCACTTCATTCGAACTAAATCCAGGGTGGGTGGTGACTTGGCAGTACATTGCCTGGCCCAGGGGGAGGTCAGAAAACGGTTTTCTTGAAGGGCGAGCGGATACGCCCCGATAGAACGACAAAATGGCGAGCACCTGTACGACGACGGCTCCTGTCACGACGGTGACGGCGACGATGGTGAAGGCGGAGTGCCCATGCGTCCTGCCAGACTGAGTCGCTGTTTCATCAATTCGATCGAAGAAGGCCTGGCGTACAGGGCGGATTTGAATCGCCGACTCGACTTGACAGGACTTTCACCGGACAGCCCGTTGCCCGCGTTGCCGGAGGAGTCTGAGTTTGATGGCATTCGAACTGAGCGTTGGTCAAAAGCTCCAGTACCTGGCTACTGATCGGAACGGCGGAACACCTTGCCGATAAGCTTTCAGCGTTATACGAATCGAATGCCGTCGATGGCTACAACCTCATGTTTCCGTTTTTGCCAACGGACTTCGAAGTATTCAAGCGCGGCGTGGTGCCTTTGCTGCAAGCCAAAGGAGTTTTCCGCAAGGAATATGAACCTTTGGCTTCCATCGACAGCGTCACCTACGACTATCTTGCAAGAGACAACAGTGACGAGATAAAAGGCCTGAAGATCCTGGCGCGAAGTGTGCGCAGTCCCTGCCTGCCTTACATCACGTCGATTCATTGAACGGCGACGGACGCAGATTCAATCAGGAGCGCAATGAACGAAGCGTTGAAACAGCTTCCTGAGGTTGCTTGAGCGCTGGTTATCAAGGAAGTCTTGCCGGCCAGTGAGGCTGACTATGAGTGTCTGCTGGAATATGAGCGCAGCGCGACCCATCGCGGCTTTTCATTTGTATTTTAGCGGTGCGCGCAAGAGTGATGTCTGATCAGGTCGTCAGGCTGTCATTGCACGATTGGTGGCAACAATTTGCTCATGAGTGAACTGACTGTCGGGGGCCATGAACTGGGCCAGAAGTGCGTCCCGGTTTTGAGGCGCTCTCAATTTATCAGCCGCACATAAGGCTGATTTCAGCTCCGGCAGTGTTAGTTCTGTGCAGTACGCAGGCGTGCCTGGTTGCTGATGCCAGGAGCTCTCAAGGCTGCCAGCGGCAAGTGCGGTGAAGCCGGTATCCTCGACAAGATCCTGCGCAATTGCCTCAGCCTTGATGTCATCCCCAGCGACCGGCAAGGCGATGCGTGTTGAGGACCCGGCGGGTTGGCCTTTGTCGGCAAGTGTCGCTGCGAGGAGGGCGTTCCATGCCTTAATGACCGGGCGGCCAATTTGCTCGCTTACCCAGACGCTTTCGGGTTTGCCGTCGTCAACTTCCTTGATTGCCCCGTCACGTCCCGGATAGTAATTGGACGTATCAATGACGACGACTTTCTCGGGAACATGGCTCAACGTCTGCTTGAGATCAGGGTATTTGGCGAAGGGAATCGAGAGGATAACAACGTCCACCTCGGACACCGCCTCTTCCTTGGCCACCGCCTGTACACCGATTTCGTTGGCAAGGTTCTGAATGCTCTGCGGGCCCTTCGAGTTGGCCAGTTTAACTTCATGGCCGCACGCTGCTAGCTTACGGGCAAGGGTAGCCCCGATGTTGCCTGCGCCGATAATTCCGATTTTCATTCCAATACCTCCTCGCATAAAACACTATTCAGTTACCGCTTGGCTGGGTGTGCGAATGAATTAAGCGTGTCGCGAAGATCCAGCAATTCTTCAGGCGTCAGCTGACAGGCGGATTCAATCTTTTCAGTAATTCCCCAAAGCTCATGCCGAAGTGCCTCGCCTGCGTGAGTGAGCGCGATGAGCACGCGACGTTCATCGGCTCGGTCACGCGTTCGAGTCACAACGCCAAGCAACTCCAGCCTCTTCAAAAGCGGCGTGATGGTGCCGGTGTCCATGCCGAGCTTTGTACCGAGATCTCCCACTGCGCGAGGCTGTGCAGTGAAAAGCTCGAGCATCACAAGGTACTGGGAGAATGTCAGGCCAAATGGCTCCAAAAGCGGCTTATGCAGCCGCGCCATTCGGTTTGCTGCGCCGTAGAGAGCAAAAGACAATTGCTGGCCTACCTCGCGTTTCTGGAAATCACCTTGTTTTGTCATTTGTCTAGTCAGCTATTATCTAGTGCGCTACATAAAGTAGCGCACATGTCTCAACGCTTCAACCACACGGGGTAAGAATCTCCTTCAGGCGCTATTCAAACAAGCGGTGGCCCATCAAGGCAGGTACCACTGACACGGTTAACCTCATTCTGCCGGTGCTTTGTATCCCGCAAGCATGTTCAATATCTCATCATGCGCACCGTTCGCTTCAGCAAGCCGCAATGGTTTGGCGCGTTCGACGACAAGTTCCCGTGGGGTCGGGGTAATCTCGAGTAGCTCGAAGATTTCGTTCAAGAACTCGTCCAAAGGCATGGCGTGTTCGTCATTTTCCTGCCCAAGCAAAGTGGTGCGCACACCCGGTGGCGCAAGCTCGATAACCTCAACTGACGAGTCCTCCAACTGCACGCGAAGACTTTGAGTGAATGAATGGACGGCCGCTTTGGTTGCGCTGTAGGTCGGTGTTGCAGGCAGCGGGACGAATGCCAAAGCCGAACTGACATTGATGATCGTTGCACTGGGCTGTTTGATCAGTTGGGGAGTGAATGCGTACACCATGCGAATCGTGCCCAGCAAGTTCGTGGTCACGATATCTTCGGCGGTGCTCAGGTTTTGCGGATCAGTCAGATCCTCCCAGTGCATGATGCCCGCGTTATTTATGAGCACGTTCAGATTCGGGTGGCTGATCGCAAGCGCTTCGCTGGTGCGCTGGATGGATTGTGGATCGCAGACGTCCAGCAATACCGATTCAAGACCTGGATGTTCCGACACGATCTTGTCGAGCAGAGCCTTGCGCCGTCCCGCGATGATGACGTTGTTTCCCGCCTTGTGAAGCCTGAGCGCCAGACCAAGGCCGATGCCTGAGGTGCTGCCGGTAACCAGGATCGTGTTGCCAGTGCTGTTCATAGTAAACTCCGGTAAGGGTATTCAAGCGGACAACTGTCCACTTATTGAAAAATTACCGGACAACTGTCCGCTTTGCAATGCAGCGAAGGAAAAACTTTGCCCAGGAATGACGAATTGGCGATGCGTTCTGACGCCAAGAAAAACCGAGAACGAATTCTGAAGGTCGCTGTGACGGAGCTGACACTCGATCCTGCGGTCCCGCTGAGCGCGATTGCGAAGAAAGCCGGCGTGGGGCAGGGCACGTTCTATCGCCATTTCGCCAACAGAGAGGCGCTGGTCTTCGAGGTTTATCAATTCGAAATGCAGCAAGTGGCCTCGCTGGCCGAACAACTGCTCGCGACAAGACCGCCTAAGGAGGCCCTGCGAGAATGGATGGATTGCCTCGTTGAATATGCAATGACAAAGTCCGGACTTGCGACCGCGATTCGGCAAGCAGCCTCTACTTACGAGTTCCCAGGGAAGTCGGGATACGCCCCCGTCCAGGCAGCCGCCGAGTTGCTTTTGAGGGCAAATGAAAAGGCCGGAACGATTCGCAGCGGGGTGACCCACGACGACTTTTTTCTAGCCACTGCCGGAATATGGCAAATAGATTCCCAGGGCGAATGGCGCTCACGTCTCGCCAGATTGATGAACCTGGTCATGGATGGTCTATGCGCTGGCAGCCCCGAAAGCCTGAAGAAAGAACCGTCCAGCACTGAGTGACCGGAGGGAAGTAGAGCGACTATCAAGATCGTCTATCAAACGAAAGCGCAAGATTACTGCTGCTGCACCACGGCCGATCATGCCGTATTCGAAGCGGCATGACCGGGG
>NZ_ATLN01000065.1:0-6651 GCF_000416195.1 Pseudomonas sp. CFII68 | reverse complement strand
TCTCCCGGTCGTACTCCGATCCCATTGTGGGTGTCTGTCAGAGGGCTGAAACCTGAGCCCGGGCCGGCGGGGAGGCGGCCAGTTCAGCCGCGCCAGCCACTGCGCCAATCACAAGGATCGCCGGGCTCTTGAGTTGAAAGGTGCTGGCATCGGCTTCCATCGAGGCCAGGTCGCTGCGGCAGTCACGCTGGTGGGGCAGGGAGGCGTTTTCGATCATGGCCACGGGTGTGTCCGCCGCGAGGCCGCCGGCCAGCAATTGCTCACGAATCTCGCTCAGCTTCGCCACGCCCATGTACACCACCAGGGTGGTTCCGCTTTGTGCCAGGGCTTGCCAGTTCAGGCTGCTGCCGTCCTGGGTGTGGGCCGTCACCAGCGTCACGCCCCGGGCAATCCCGCGCAGGGTCAGTGGAATATCGCACTGGGTCGCCCCCGCGAGGCCGGCGGTGATGCCATTGACCATCTCCACTTCGACACCGTGCTCGCGCAGCCACTGCGCCTCTTCACCACCGCGGCCGAAGATGCAGGGGTCGCCGCCCTTGAGACGCACCACGCATTTGCCCTGGCGGGCATAACGCAGCATCAGGCGATGGATAAAGGCCTGGGGTGTGGAGCGGCAGCCGCCGCGCTTGCCCACGGCAATGATGCGCGCATCGGGGCAATGCTCCAGCACCGCGGCGTTGACCAGATCGTCGATCAACACCACGTCGGCCTCGCCCAGGGCGCGCACGGCTTTGAGGGTCAGCAATTCAGGGTCACCGGGACCTGCACCCACCAGCCAGACTTTTGCGTTCATAGTGTTTTTCCTCACGAGATAGCCGCCAGCGGTTGCGCAGTGGCAACCAGCAGGCGCTTGATTTCCGGTACGCAGGAGCCGCATTGCGTGCCACAGCCCAGTTCCTGTTTGAGCCCCTGCAAGTCCAGGCCACGTTCGATGCCTGCGCAGATCGCACGCTGGCTGACGTTCATGCAGTTGCACAGCGTTTTACTGCCACCCGTTGCGGCGCCGACGTTGCCCGGCGGCGCGCTCAAAGGCGCCAGCAGCCAGCGCCGCAGTTGTTCATCGGCACGACCTTCCAGCCACAGGTTCTGCAGCCAGTGCCGGGCCAGGGTTTCGCCTGCCAGGCGAATGGCGGTGATGCGGCCGTTTTCGATGCGCACCCGTTTACCGATGGAGCGACGCGGATCGTCATAGGCCAGCACCGGCCCCTCGATCAGGCCCAATTGTTCATCGATGGCCTGAAGCAGTTGCGGTTCAGGGGCAACGGCGCTGGCAGCGCGAATCAGCAACGCGGGACGCTCACGGCCAGTCAGGCTCAGGCTGACGTAGGAAAACGCCTCACACAGGGGTCGTAGGGCCTCCAGATGCTGTTGAACATCGCCTTCGATCAAGGCAAAAAGCTGCCAAGGCAGGTTCACCGGTTCCAGGCGCACGCCGCTGTGCTTGAGTTCCGGTTGTTTCGACAAGGGGTCGAAGGCCGGTTGCGTCAGGGTATTGACCCCACCCTTGAGGAACCGGTCGCCCCAGTGCATGGGCAGGAAGGCCTGGCCGGGGCGCACACTGTCATCGCTGTCCACGGCCACGATCACGCTGCCGCGACGGCTCTTGAGGCTGACCAGGTCGCCCGCTTGCAGGCGATGGCGTTGCAGTTCGTCGGGGTGCAGGCTGAGGACCGCTTCGTTCACATGACCAAACAACTGCGCGGCGGTACCGGTACGGCTCATGCCGTGCCACTGGTCACGCAAACGGCCGGTGTTCAGGGTCAATGGGTAGCGGGCGTCACGCAGCTCCTTGGCGGCGCGATACGGGTCGGCCACAAACCGCGCCCGGCCGTTGTCGGTAGGAAAAATTCCGTCCACGTACAGGCGCGCCGTCCCGACCGTGGCGCCGTCCGGGAAGGGCCACTGCTGAGGGCCGAGTTGATCGATCAGGGCATGGCTGATGCCGGACAAGTCCAGGTCGCGGCCACGGGTCAGCTGTTTGTATTCATCGAACAGTTGGGCAGGGCTTTCAAAGGCGAACAGGCTGGGCAAGCTTGGGCGCAGACGTTTCTCCAGGCGTTGTGCGAAATCCACGGTGATTGCCCAGTCCGCACGTGCTTCACCCGGTGCGCCGATGGCCCGGCGGACGTGGGAAATGCGCCGTTCGGAGTTGGTCACCGAACCTTCTTTCTCGCCCCAACTGGCCGCTGGCAGCAGCAGGTCGGCAAACGCGGCGGTTTCGGTGGTCCGGAAAGCTTCCTGCAACACCACGAACGGACAGGCTTGCAGGGCTTCACGTACCGCGGTCTGGTCCGGCATCGATTGCGCAGGGTTGGTGCAGGCGATCCACAAGGCCTTGATCTTGCCGCTGCGCACCTGCTCGAACAGCTCGATGGCGCTCAAGCCAGTGGTGGCGGGCAGTTGCTCGACGCCCCAGTAGCGGGCGACTTCCGCACGATGTTCCGGGTTGGCGGCTTCGCGATGGCCCGGCAGCAGGTTCGACAGGCTGCCGGTTTCCCGCCCGCCCATGGCATTGGGTTGGCCGGTCAGCGAGAAAGGCCCCGCCCCCGGCCGGCCGATTTGCCCCGTGGCCAGGTGCAGGTTGATCAGTGCGCTGTTTTTCGCGCTGCCGGCGGTGGACTGGTTCAACCCCATACACCACAAGGACAGGAAACTCGGCGACGTGCCGACCCATTCGGCGCACTGCTGCAGTTGCTCGACGCTGATACCGCACAGCTGGGCGACCATGGTCGGGGTGTAATCACGTACCAGGTTTTTCAGGTCGGCCAGGCCTTCGGTATGGGCCTTGATGAAGTCGCGGTCGACCCAGTCTTCCCACAGCAGTAAGTGCAAAATCCCATGGAACAAGGCGACATCGGTGCCCGGCAGGATCGCCAGGTGCAGGTCCGCCAGGTCGCAGGTGTCGGTGCGCCGGGGGTCGATGACGATGATTTTCATCTGCGGCCGGCGGGATTTAGCCTCTTCGAGGCGGCGAAACAGGATGGGATGGGCGTAGGCCATGTTACTGCCGACGATCATCACGCAATCGCTCAGTTCCAGGTCTTCGTAGCTGCAGGGCGGGGCGTCGGCGCCGAGGCTGCGCTTGTAGCCCACCACGGCGGAGGACATGCACAGCCGCGAATTGCTGTCGATGTTGTTGGTGCCCACCAATGCCCGGGCGAGCTTGTTGAAGGCGTAGTAATCCTCGGTCAACAGTTGGCCGGAGATGTAGAACGCCACGCTGTCCGGGCCGTGTTCGGCGATGGTCTCGGCGAAGACACTGGCAGCGTGATCCAGGGCGCTGTCCCAGTCGGTGCGGGCGCGGGCCAGGCCTTTGCCCAGGCGCAACTCGGGATAGAGGGCGCGGGCGGCGAGGTCGCCGGTCAGGTGCAGTGTCGAACCCTTGCTGCACAGTTTGCCAAAATTGGCCGGATGGGCGGGATCGCCGCTGACGCCGAGGATGCGCTCGTCGTCATGCTCGATCAGGACGCCGCAACCGACCCCGCAATAACAGCAGGTCGAGGCAGTGATCTGGCGGTTCATCAGCTTGCGTCCCGCAGTGCCAACTGCACCCGGCCGTTCTCGACCCGGGCCGAATGATGATGGGCGCAGCCCACGTCCGGGGCCTGGGCCTGGCCGCTTTCCAGGTCGATCTGCCAGTTGTGCAGCGGGCAGGCCACGCGCTTGCCGTAGACCAATCCTTGGGACAGCGGGCCACCCTTGTGCGGGCAACGGTCATCGAGGGCGAACACTTCATCGTCGCTGGTACGAAAAATCGCGATGTCGCCTTTCGGGCCATTGATGATGCGCGAACCGAGGATATTGATCTCTTCCAGTGCGCAGATATCCAGCCAGTTCATGCCGGCACCTCCAGGTTTTTCACAGGGATGACCTCAAATTCTTTCTTCAACTGAGGCTGTTCCAGGCGTTGTTTCCAGGGGTCTTGCTCCAGCGACAGGGAAAACTTCAAGCGCTCATGGAGCGCTTTGCGTCGTTCCGAGTCTTCCAGCACGGCTTTCTTGATGTGCTCCATGCCAACCCGCTGCATGTAGTGCACAGTGCGTTCGAGGTAGAAGGCTTCCTCGCGGTACAGCTGCAGGAAGGCGCCGTTGTATTCGCGCACTTCTTCGGCCGTCTTGAGCTTGACGAAAAACTCCGCGACTTCGGTCTTGATCCCGCCGTTGCCGCCGATGTACATCTCCCAGCCGGAATCGACGCCGATAATGCCAACGTCCTTGATGCCGGCTTCCGAGCAGTTGCGTGGGCAACCGGAGACGGCCAGCTTCACCTTGTGAGGCGACCACATGTTGAACAGGTCGTGTTCCAGCTCGATGCCCAGTTGGGTCGAGTTCTGCGTGCCGAAGCGGCAGAACTCGCTGCCCACGCAGGTCTTCACCGTGCGGATGGACTTGCCGTAGGCGTGGCCGGACGGCATGTCGAGGTCTTTCCACACGCCGGGCAGGTCCTGCTTCTTGATCCCCAGCAAATCGATGCGTTGGCCGCCGGTGACCTTGACCATGGGCACGTTGTATTTGTCGGCCACGTCGGCGATGCGCCGCAGTTCCGAAGGGTTGGTCACGCCACCCCACATCCGCGGGACCACGGAGTAGGTGCCGTCTTTCTGGATGTTGGCGTGGGCGCGTTCGTTGATCAGGCGCGACTGTGGGTCGTCCTGGGCTTCGCCGGGCCAGGTGGAAATCAGGTAGTAGTTCAACGCCGGGCGGCAGGTGGCGCAGCCGTTGGGGGTGCGCCAGTTCAGGTAGCTCATGGCCCCGGCGATGGTCAGCAGGTGCTGGTCGCGGATCGCCTGGCGGATCTGGCCGTGGTTGAGGTCGCTGCAACCGCAGATGGCTTTTTCGCTTTTCGGCTTGACGTCCGCCGCGCCGCCGACAGTGTTGATCAGGATCTGCTCCACCAGGCCGGCGCACGAGCCGCAGGAGCTGGCGGCTTTGGTGTGTTTTTTCACGTCATCGACGCTGAACAGCCCGTGTTCCTGGATCGCCTTGACGATGGTGCCTTTGCACACGCCGTTGCAGCCGCAGACTTCGGCGGTGTCGGCCATGCTCATGGCTTTGTCCTGGCCCTGGTGGCCTACGTCGCCGAGGGCGTTTTCTCCAAACATCAGGTGATCGCGGATTTCGCTGATGCCGTGGTTTTCACGGATCTGGCGGAAATACCAGCCGCCGTCTGCGGTGTCGCCGTACAGGCAGGCGCCGACCAGCACGTCATCCTTGATCACCAGCTTTTTGTAGACGCCGCCGATGGGGTCGGAAAGGGTGATGGTCTCGGTGCCTTCGCCGCCCATGAAGTCGCCGGCGGAGAACAGGTCGATGCCGGTGACCTTCAACTTGGTTGAGGTGACCGAACCCTTGTAAGTGGCGAAGCCCAGTTGCGCGAGGTGGTTGGCGCAGACCTTGGCCTGTTCGAACAACGGTGCCACCAGGCCGTAGGCCGTGCCGCGGTGGCTGGCGCATTCACCGATGGCGTAGATGCGCGGGTCGTAGGTTTGCATCGTGTCGTTGACCAGGATCCCGCGGTTGCACGGGATGCCGGATTTTTCCGCCAGTTCGGTATTGGGACGAATGCCGGCGGCCATCACCACCAGGTCGGCGGGGATGATGTCGCCGTTCTTGAACTGGACCGAGCCGACCCGGCCATTGCCGGCGTCGTGCAAGGCCTGGGTCTGTTCGCAGAGGCGGAATTTCAGGCCACGGTTTTCCAGGGCGGTCTGCAGCAGTTGGCCGCTGGTCTTGTCCAGTTGCCGTTCCAACAGCCATTCACCGATGTGGACGACGGTCACGTCCATGCCCCGCAGCTTCAAGCCGTTGGCCGCTTCCAGGCCGAGCAGGCCGCCGCCGATCACCACCGCGTGCTTGTGGGTCTTGGCGGTGTTGATCATCGCCTGGGTGTCGGCGATGTCGCGGTAGCCGATCACGCCTTCCAGGGTGTTGCCAGGAATCGGCAGGATGAAGGGTGTGGAGCCGGTGGCGATCAGCAGGCGGTCGTATTCGGCTTCGCTGCCGTCTTCGGCGATGACCCGGCGCTTGACCCGGTCGATCTCCACCACTTTGCGGTTGAGCAGCAGCTTGATGTTGTTGTCCAGGTACCAGCTCAGGTCGTTGAGCACGATCTCTTCGAACGTCTGCTCACCGGCCAGCACCGGCGAGAGCAGGATGCGGTTGTAGTTGGTGTGGGGCTCGGCGCCGAACACCGTGATGTCGTACAGCTCGTTGCTCAGCTTGAGCAGTTCCTCGAGGGTTCGAACCCCGGCCATGCCGTTGCCGATCATCACCAGTTTGAGTTTCTTCATCAGGGTTCTCCGCAAGCTCAGGTCCGCTTTATCACGGCGATCGGACTGGCTCGGTCATTTTTACGAAAACAAAAAAAGGCGTCCCGCTAGCAAGCTAGCGAGGACGCCTTTGTCCTGGTCCCGTTCTCTCGGGAAGCACCGCCTTCATCGTTGGAGGCGTTGCCTTATGTATGTTGATAGGGGATATGCAGTGGTTGTGCCAAGTGGCTCGAAGGTGCGGATTTATTGAGCAGCGGGCTGGTTGAGCGGATTGGGGAGGGGGTTATTGCACCGAATCAAAGCGTGTTGCCCGGTAATGGAGCGTGAAGGCGGTGGATATGCAGTGGACAGGCAGGCCGCCATCGCGAGCAAGCTTTGCTCCC
>NZ_ATLN01000064.1:0-4480 GCF_000416195.1 Pseudomonas sp. CFII68 | reverse complement strand
AGAGGAACTGGCATTTGCCGTTTTCTGCCCGTAGGCCTTTCCATGAACCCCGCTCTGGCAGTCCGTCGAGGGTCAACTCATCTCTGGAACGAGGTGACTCATGAACGTCAGGTTTTCAATGGCGTACATATACCCAGAGAATCTCGGATCTCCATCGTTGAACGCCTTTGCCGCTTTTTGTGCGTTCTCAAGACTGTCCCACACGGCTAAATCCACGAAGACTCGATCGTCGTCCATAGGGCAGTAGGCACGGTACTCGATCAAACCAGGAAAGGTCTTTAACGTTTCACGAAGCCCTGCACGGAGCCCAGGCATTTGCGCAACGCATTCCTGTTTGACCTTGAAAATGGCAAGTTCGAGTACATGAGACGAGTGCTGCATAGGAATGACCTTCCGCGTGTTAAGGAGTCCCCATTATTAGTGGCTCATACTGACAGCGTAGTGTCAGTAGCGATGATCGCTTTCCACTGACTTGCCTGGTGCTTCATATACGCTTGGAGGTCCAGGGCAGGATTGTCGGGTGGCGGTTGTTGGGCAACAGCGATGGAGGTGATGCGATCGACCCGAAAATCGCGGTAAGCCACCCTGGTGCAACACCAGCTTCCAACTGTCCACTTTCCTCCCCAGTAGAAAAGGCCAAGGGGGCAAATGAGGCGTTGCGAAACCGCACCGTCCAAACGGGTATACGTTATTTTCAGTGTCTGAGTGTTTTCGATGGCATTTCGAAGCGTTGCCAGATGACCACGCGTGGAGGAAGGTGTTGTTCCAAGTGCCCTGATTTTTGCCGTGCTGGGGTCAACCTTGTGATGGACCAGAGACGCTGAGATTTTGCTCAACAACATCCTTGCAGCAGCACTCAGATCGTTATCGGCGGAGGCTGAAAGCATTTCCATACCGAGCATCAACGCATCCAGCTCGAGCCTGTTCAACGTTAAAGGCGGCATCTCGAAGTCGGCATCCAAGGCATATCCCACACCGGCGGTCCCATAGATTGGGATTCCACTGAAGGAAAGGTCATCGATGTATCGATAGATCGAGCGAACGGAAACGCCAATTCGGTTCGCCAGTCGTTCAGCAGAGATTGGCTGATGGACACGAATCAGATTCACCAATTGAAATAAGCGATCAGCTTTACGCACCTGGTGCGCTCAACTGAGAGCTCTTTGCAAACTCAATGGCCGCGTTAATGGCAGCCCGAGCCTGGGGGCTATTCTTCCAACAAGTCGAACCCACTGCAGCCGATGCCTGAGCCAGGATGTCACAAACATTCGCTTTGCCGAGCACCGCGAGCGAATCAATGCCCATCTGCTCAAGGCGAGCGATAACGGCCGGCCCTACGCCTTTTAGGGCCAACAAGGCATTCTGTTCCATCAGTGGAAATGGCATCCGTAAACTCCTGTTATCGGCCAATGAAGCGACAGGAGTTTGCCCCACGGGAGAGTGCATCTCAATAGATGGACTCCATCACCCTGAGCGTGGCCATCAGGAAGGCAGGTTCGGCAGACGTCTACGAAGAAACATCAGCCGAAGCTCAACTGCCTCAACGACCTGAATGTTGTTTTTTTACACTACTTTCAGCCTTCCGCTCAAAATAGGCATGAACAAACCACAGTGCCATGGCAAACCCGGCAAAGCCAAAAATGAAGAGCAATACCTCTATTGCAGCACCTTCATGAGAAAACATTGTGTTCACCTCATCCTTAAGTGGGTTGACCAAAAATCGCCACGCTTGAAACTTCTCGTAACAATCCAAACATTTTCAGGGTAGTCGCCAACAATCTGTGTGGCAACCCTTAGCCCAGCATAAACCCCCGGTCTAGACAAGTCGCCGACCAATGACACCCTGCCCCGGCGGACCCATGTGTGGTTTCATAACGGTCGATCCAGACCCTCCAAGGAGCAGTGGTGAACACCCAGGACGAATCAACCGCAACCCCGTTACACGAAGAGATGATCGCGAAACTGCCGAGCGGCTGGCGGGAGCGCTTCAAACATCACAGCTGGCGCCCAATGACCGTCGGCTGTTCGGATGCCGCGGTCTTTCGCCTGGATGCCCCCGGCGCCCCCGCCCTGTTCGTCAAGACGGAACCTGCCGGAGCGCTAAGCGAACTACGCGACGAAGCGGCAAGGCTGCGTTGGCTGGCCTCTACCGGCACCCCTTGCGCCCATGTCCTTGATGAAGCCCACGAAACAGATCGGGACTGGCTGTTGTTAAGCGCCGTGCCGGGGGTGGACCTGCTGTCGGCCCCCATCGACGAGGCGGCCAAGGTCAACGTCATGGCCGACGCCCTGCGCCAACTCCATCAACTCGACCCGGCCGATTGCCCCTTCGACCATAGCGCCCGCCATCGCATTGCCAAGGCCAGAGCCCGAATGGAAGCCGGGCTTGTCGATCAGGAGGAATTGGACGAAGAACACCAGGGACTCGCCCCCGCCTTACTCTTTGAAAAATTGCTAAACCGTCAACCAGCCGAACAAGATCTCGTCGTGACCCACGGCGACGCGTGCATGCCCAATATCATCGTCGATAACGGTCGTTTTACGGGTTTCATTGATTGCGGTCGGCTGGGCGTCGCGGATCGATATCAGGACCTGGCGCTGGCAACTCGGGACATTGCCGAGGAGTTGGGCGAACAATGGGTCGCGCCGTTTCTGCGGCGATATGCAGTGCTCGAAGCCGATCAGGATCGAATTTATTTTTATCGGCTTCTGGATGAGTTCTTCTAGCACCGGCGCCCGCTGGTGACTGACGATCAGCAACAACCAGGCGCAATGTCACGTTGTTCATGAAGGCCGGGAAGCTGCTACCACAGAACTGGCTCTCTGCCTGACGCTCTCAACGTGAGGGTGCCCTTGCATTAGAATGACCGCTCAACTCATATGGAACAGGACTGATCCGAATGGAAGCGCGAGCGACTTTTTCCACCAAGAACTTCAAACCCACTGACCTGACGCCCACGCCCAACATTGCAACAGGCTTACCCGTGTCGATCAGCTTCATGGAAAAGTCCTATACGGGAGCTATCGATGGTATTTCTTCAACATCCTTTACTGCGGCGTTCGACCAAGCGTCAAGAAGGGGCAGCTACATCGCACTGGAGAGCTTCAAGGGCACGGTGAATGGCGTAGAGGGTTCCTTTAACTTTATTCATTCCGCCTCCACTACCGGAACTGATCGTGCAGACGAGTTTTTCTGCATAGTTGGAGGCAGTGGTACGGATGGTTTGGAAGGAATATCCGGGTCAGGAGGGATCACGATTGACACCGACGGAACGCACCATCTCTGGTTGGCTTACCACCTCGAATAATTTAGCAAGCCTAAAAGGACACCACCCCTGATGCACATCAGGGAGGCGCCTCGCTGGGTGCTTACTGCGGGAGATGGGCAGCGGCCATGAGTTTGATCCAGTCTGCATGGACGACTGAATGGTCACGACCCGTATGTGTACCTGAAGGAGGTTCTCGCGCGCCCGTCGACGCAGCGGACGAGTGAATTACGTTCAAGCTGGACTGGTGATTACAGCGTCTGGAATAAAGCCGCGCCAAGCGATGGGGGACAGCAGGAATACAAAGATAAGGAACGCCACCTGGGACAGGTAGAACGGCTCCAGCCACTGCTGCTTCAATGCGACGTATAAAGTGTTGTGAGCTACGTCGACCAAGATGATCGCAGCCGTAAGCACGATTCCGACTCTTGGCTTGAGAAACAGGAGCAGAGCTGCGAGCGGGTCAAAAAATGTAAGTGCTCCCCAAAAAATACGGCTCGCCAAATAAGCGCCAGGTCCGTATCCGTAGTCCCAGAGCAAACCATGTAAAGCAGCTGCACAGATGTGATTAGCCGTGGCGACAAGAAGGCAACATGCAAACAACACTCTGACGAAGAATGACAACCTTTGCATAGTTTTATCTACAGTCGCGATCCAAGCCCTGTGAAAGGTGTCGAGCCCTTAGGGAAACAGGGCACCGACCGTGATTATGAATTTACCCATAATCATGGTCGGTTCACGTTTGCCCTACCCACACCAGTTTTCAACTGCAAACGCGTTGAGCTATTGACCTATTCAACGACCGAACGGCTGTTGCGCCAGAACAGGTACGCCAACCCCACCGGCGCTACGAAAATCGCGAACGACCAGCACATGGCCATGGTGAAAGCCTTCACCATCAGCATGAACAGTGCATTCACGAAAAAAACATTGTTGCCCATGATGTAGCCGACAACGCTTTCGTAGACGAACCGAGAATACGGATAAAGCAACGTGTTGATGATCGCCAACACGATCAACCCAGGCTTCGCACCGATTCCTGCGGGGCTGTTGGCCGCCAGGGAGATGATCATCACGGTAAACACCAGCCCAAAAAGAAACTGGCGGATGTAGTAACTGGTTGTAAGACCGCCAAAAGTCTTGGCGAAAAATGAGTGCATAAGAGATCCCTCTAGAATGCTGGTTTAAACGAGGCGCCCCAAATGGGTTCAACC
>NZ_ATLN01000063.1:0-3996 GCF_000416195.1 Pseudomonas sp. CFII68 | reverse complement strand
CAATCAACTGCTGAATCCCCTGCGCCACATGACGCCTCGATCCCTCCAGATCAAACGCCAGGTCACTCACCATGGCATCAGCCGAAGCCAGCGTCTCACTGAGGTTGGCGAGCAAGCATTCGTTATCGAGGCCTTTCACAACGGCGTACAGCTGCCCCGGTTTGGGGTCGTCTTGGGATTTATCCGGTTTCGGTAGCAAGTAGTGATCGAGCACACGTTTGGTGGTTTCGTCTTTCTGCTTGGCTTTGGATTTTGCGGATGTAGAAGCGGAATCTGCCTCTGGCGGATTCGGGGTTATTTTGAACATAGGTGTGGGCCTCATATTAGGCCGCACCATCTCGCTACTAAACGAAAGGGTGGCGGCTGTGCGCAAGTTAGTAGACCGGTAACCCATACCAAACCCGGCGCGCCCGAGGGCGCCATGTGGAAGGGGGACAGATTTATTTGCCGGAAATAAATCTGTCCCCCTTTTCAATCCGTTGTCCCATGCTTGGCAGGTGCATTTGAAAATTGCCTTATGGAGCAGTGAAAATTTTTAGATCCACATCTAGCTCATCCGCAGTGCTTAACCAATCCTCGATAAGCTGATACGCCTGAATGCTTGCAGGCTGACAAGCGAGCGGATTCTCCATACTTTTAATGTAATGCTTGGCGGAAAATGAGTTACCAGTCACGATCCAAATCTCTTTTTTACACCGCATTGATATTCTGCGGGTGCAAATAAGCTCCCATACACGTTTGGAGAGAGAGTCGTCAGCTGGAGCGGGGTAGTTGACTCTACCGTCAACCAATCTATATCGTGTGCCCAGTGGAAAATTTGCAGTATTTGCGGGCCAAGCTTGGTGCCACGTCGAAAAATTCCCAGGCTTAAATTTTTTATCGCTTGAAACGAGCATGTGTATGTTTTTAATAGCTTGGCTGCCTACCTCGGCAATTGCACCTGCTGAGGATTTTGGCCTCCGAGCAGCCCCGCATTTGACATGAACAAAACAAAGTTTATCTGGTGAGGACAAGATGAAATCAGCCGGTTCAACCCCCATATCACTGCAAAGCACGAGGTCGCAACCTGGAATATACTTAGCGAAGGGTCCTAGCTCACCGAGCGGAGTCGCTGGGTCTCCGTATCCTTTTAACTTGTCGATAAGATAAAATATTGAGTCAGGATCGAAACTATCTCTAGTGGTACGGTGATATTGATGTTTTTTAACGTGGCCTTTTTCTTTGAGATTCGGGCCTAGCATCTCAACAAGGGGGAATAGAGAATTCCCCGAGAAACTATCTTGAGCGGCAATTCCCCGTTCATAAGGCAATGCTAATTTATAGAACGTCCCACCTAAATACGTAACGCCATCCTCATACAGTATTTTTAGTCGATGACCATTATTTAAATACTCAACAACCCATTCGTGGTCATCCCTTCCATCAGACGCACCGCAGAGCTCCACTTCAAAGCAAGAAGCATCATCCAAATATATAAGGGCTAGTTCTATTGTTTCGCCATGCGCGTTAAAACTTACCCCATTGCTGTAGTCTACATAAAGAAATTCAGCATGAATTTTGCCATGCCCGATTGGTTTTGGGCCATCCAGCTCAGTAAAATCCAGTAGCACCGAAAGAATTTCTGTATCTGGTTTGTCGGCTATAGGTTGAGCATAAGACTTGATAAGACGGCCAGCGTTTCCGCCCGCCTCGATACACTCACTAATCGCGTCAATCCACTGCGAAATATCATACAGTGTGAAATTTGATTCTTTCTGGTCTACGACCCGCCCAGACCTAGCGCCAATATAGAAGCTGCTGTCTTTCTTTCCGTCCAGTCCAATATTATCGACTTTCACCATCGTTAAAGCGTATCGAGAGTTACTTTGATTACTGCGGCTGCCATCAAGATCTTGCCCTTTCAAAGCCACAGATTCTGGGCGACGGACAGCTTGTCCAATAGCTCGGGCATGAGTTTCTTTGATCTGATGAATCTTTGTCTTGGCTGCCAATGCCGTAAGTTTGTCAATATGTATGGCATTTCGAAGGCGATACTTTTCTTGGTTGTAGTAACGCCCGCCTCCGCTGTCAAACACCGCCACACCAGACTCCATTTCCTTCAAGATTATTACGTGAAGCTTCGGCTCGAAAAAAAGTTTGTTTGAGAAAAATTTTGAACTATTGAATTCCACATACACCATGACTTTTAGGTCGAGTACATCTTCATAAGTCTTAACTAGAGCTCCAGCGCCGTGAAGTTCCCAGTACAACCTGTCCGTTAATAGGGGCAGAGAAAAATCTTCTTCCTTCTGTACAAAACATACCGACGCATTAGGGATTTTAAGATCGTCCTCCGGATTCAGCTGATTTAAGTCAACACGCTCTTTGAATTTTCCATCAAAATAGCTGTATTTAGGGAAGCTCTCGAGAAAAGATTCAATTAAGTAAGTCGTGCTTAGTGAGCTTACAAATTCTGAGGCTCCTCCGCTGGCAAGATAATCGTCGAATTTTAAATAACCTTCCCACATTCCCTCATTTGCTGCGCGGCTGAGGTCCAGTACTAGTGGTTGCGCTTCGCCATAGTGCCGAACGATTCGACCCACAGCTTGCACTAGCTCACGGCCACTCCCCAATTCGTAAGTGAGAACTAATAGTTTGGCTTCGGGGATGTCAATTCCTTCATCCAATTTGTGTTGATGTATGATAATTCTGAGTCTTTCTATCTTAAGTGCAGGACCTACTCGCTTGAATTTATTCTGCGCCTCGTCGATCTCTAATCGCTCATGCACGCTTGCCGTTATGAATAACGGGGACAAAAGCCCATGGTATTTTTGTATTTCCTCAAGACTCTTACATTTAACAATGCATTTTAAGCTAGCGTCGGCGTCAAGATAGTCTTTTATTCTTTTGAGCAATCTAGGTTCGTCGACAATTTGTTCATAGAGAGGCTCTGTGATAACACCATCAGCGACAGCATCCTTGAATGTGAATACATAAAAATGCTCGGTACTGACATTCAATTCGAATAAGTCATTTCGATATGGTGTGGCCGTAATCACTACTTTCATGGCAGAGGACTGGCGTATTATTTCTCGCCAGACAGGGGACGGCTCGGAGTGTCCCTCATCCACGATGATCAAATCGAAGTCTTTCTGAACGTTTTCCAGCTCTTCATCCCCAAGTACTATCAGCTTCTGAAAGCTAGTAATGTAGATGCCTTCGCCTTGCTCGAAATTATAATCTCGGTATGTTTTTTTCAGATTAAAGTCTGCATCTTTAATTGTGATGCGAAAGAATTTTTTTGATATTTCCCGGAATAGCTGATCTTTCACAGCCTTCCTATGACATATGACGAGGATTTTTGAAGCCTTGGATAGATGCGATATAAGCGAAATAACTCCAGTCTTTCCTGCACCTGTTGGAAGATTGATCAGAAGTGCCCTATTTGACTCATTCTCTTCAGCGTACGCGACGAAGCTGCGGACTGCCTCCAGTTGGCAACTTCTCAACTTTCCTTTTGCAGATTCCAAATATTCAAGAATATTCATAACAGTCTTCCATGCGTTTAATGAGTGTTCCTGTCAATTTGCGAGGCATGCGTCACGCTCAGTAACGGTAGCAGATTGCCATGATCTGGTATTAGGAACCGAATCCACGGGGTGATTTTGGGTACGGGAAATGCCACTCAGCGCCAATCGCTGAAGGGCATGTTGGGTTGGTTGCAGCACCGGATGAATCGCGAGTCGACTGTTGCGGACGTCTTATTGCTACCAATGTTAGCTGTGGGTAGATCGGTTCTGGTGGTGGCCGTCAGCTTCTGACCGTTGCAGCCTATCGCTAGGAAGGACGATGACGAGGATATTCGTGAAAAAATCTCGAGGACACTTAGGGATTATTCGCCCGCTTCTACGGACAGAAGCACCAAAACCCGACGCAAAACGTCGGGTTTTTCGTTGGCGGAAAAATCCTACCGCCGCGGCTCCACATTATCCAACACCCGATTCGCCAACAACGAAC
>NZ_ATLN01000062.1:0-1202 GCF_000416195.1 Pseudomonas sp. CFII68 | reverse complement strand
CCAATTTCGCCGGAAAGCCATCATGCCTTGGACTACGAGAGACGCCATGAGCCTGAAACAAGAGTTCGTTGCCTTAGCACGGCAACCCGGCAGCAATAAACGTGAGCTGTGTCGACGATTCGGTATCAGCCCGCAAACAGCGTACAAGTGGCTCGAGCGCTACGAGGCGCAGGGTCAGTCTGGTTTACAAGAAAAATCCCGCAGACCAGCGACCAGCCCCAAACTGACCCAGACTGCTTTGGAGGCGCAAGTCATCGCGCTTAGGCAGGCCCATCCGGCATGGGGAGGACGCACGATTAGCTGCCTTTTGGAAAAGCGTATTGCTCCCAGCACCGTTACCAATGTCTTGCATCGGCATGGTCTGATCCAACCGTCTCAGAGGGAGCAAGCGGCAACGCTGCGATTTGAACACGACACGCCTAATGATCTTTGGCAGATGGATTTCAAAGGGCATTTTGCGCTGCAACAAGGACGATGCCACCCCCTGACCCTGCTGGATGACCATTCTCGGTTCAGCCTGGCCATTCAGGCTTGTGATAACGAACGGGGGGGCACGGTGAAGGAGAAGATGATTGAGGTTTTCCAGCGCTACGGCTTGCCGGCTCGTATCAACGTCGATAACGGCCCGCCCTGGGGCTCGCCACGCAATCCAGGGGAGATTACAGAGCTGAGTATCTGGCTGATTCGTCTGGGAATCCGAATCAGTTTCAGCCGTCCTCGACACCCCCAAACCAATGGAAAGCTTGAGCGTTTCCATCGTTCACTCAAAGCAGAAGTGCTCAATGGCCGTCAGTTTTCCACGCTAATGGATGCTCAGTCGGCTTTTGATCAATGGCGTGAAGTCTATAACCTACAACGTCCTCACCAGGCGCTGGGCTACAAGGTGCCTATGGACCGCTATCGGACCAGCCCCTGGGCGTATCCGCAGCAGTTGTCAGAGTTTGAATATGGGCCGGATGACGTGTTGGCCAAGGTTTATCACAGTCGATTTCGCTTCCAGAAACGCTACTTCAGCATCGCCAAAGGACTGGTTGGACAGCACATCGCAATACGCCCTAACGCTGAAAACGATGGCTTGTTTGACGTCTACTTCTGCCATCACTTTCTACGGACCTTCGACGTGAATAACCCTGACTACGGCGCATAATGTGTCCACTATGTCCCCGCACAGGTGTCAACCATGTGTCCGGTCCGTACACGCT
>NZ_ATLN01000061.1:0-777 GCF_000416195.1 Pseudomonas sp. CFII68 | reverse complement strand
GGACAATTTGAGTCCGTTTGGGGAGGGTGGGCTGAATGCTTATGCATACAGCGTCGGAGATCCGGTAAATCGAAAAGATCCAACAGGTCACTACAATTCATTCGTTAATACCTACTCGACATCCAGGTCCTCTTGGCTCGGGATATTCACCAAACAAAGAAAATGGCAACCCCAACCAGCAGCTTCGTTGCCTGACAGAACAATCAACGGCATCGATCAAGTAGTCAGAGACAGCCTCGATCACTACAACCCCACCCCAAAAAGACTAATCACCAGCGCGGACAATGCCATTCACCATGCGAAGCTAATCGGCCATCGCAGCGAAAAAATCGAGACACTCAAAACTACCAAAGAAAAATTTAATTCATATATAACTGACAGAAGCAAAACCATAGAAAAAATCAAAGAAACGCTAAGCTACGATTCCATTTCAGGCAGCGACGGTCCGACAGTGTTCTTTATAGCCAGCAATCATTATGAGCAGCAACGTGTACAGCTTTACCTTCAAACAGCCCAAGAGACCTATGAGCTAAATAGCGAACTGGCAGTAAACCTTGGCATACGATCATCAGCCGTCCGCAAAACGTGAAGCCCACCTAGTTAAAAGTTGCATGGACATCATTAAAAAAGGGCGACATCACTGTCGCCCTTTCCCCATCTTGCCCTTTACCACTTACGCCGCACTCAACAACTTATGCGGATCAATCGACAACTTCTTCGGCACACCCGCATCGAACTCGCCATACCCCTTCGGCGCATCATCCAGGCTGATCACCT
>NZ_ATLN01000060.1:0-5217 GCF_000416195.1 Pseudomonas sp. CFII68 | reverse complement strand
CAAGCCCGCTCCCACAGGAGGAACGCGGTCACCCAGAGCCAGGTCGGCTATCAGGCCGCCTCGCGATGGACGTTGATCTCGGGCGCCCCGTTAACCACGCTGGCTGAACGAAGGTATTGCGCAGTGGGCAACCCGGCATGGATGCCGGGTTAGCCGCGCTGGGCCATGGATGGCCCTTCGCGGCGGCCCACGGAGCAATGCCTTCGTTCAGGCATGCCGAGCCTAGGCGAGGCACCGAGTGGTGGGGCAGAAGCGTTTTGCTTACTTTTGCGCTTCTCAAAAGTGAGCCGCTGTAAGAGCGGAACCGTCAGTGGCCGTTACCGCAGAAACGGATATACACCACCCTGCTATACACCACCCTGCCTTTCAGTCCAGGCGTTCCGGATAGGTGACCACCAGATACGCCACCGCTTCACTGTCGGCCGGGTTGCGATAGCGGTGAGGCTGGTCGGCATAGAATAGAATCGAATCGCCCGTGGAGAGCAGGTAGCGCTCGTCGTTGACGCTGATCTCCAGCACACCTTGGGACACCACCAGGTTTTCCTGGACGCCAGGCCCGTGCCCTTCGGACTGGTCTTCGCCCAAGGGGCTCAGGCGCAGCTCGTAGAATTCCGACTGGCGTGCCACATCGAACGGAAACAAGGCGCGGCTGACGAACGCGCCATTGGCGCTGACCAGGCGTTTGCTCTGGCTGGCCGACAGCACCGCCACCCCTTCGAAAGCCCGGTGTTCCAGGAACGCGGCGACCGACACCTTCAGACCCTTGGCGATTTTGCACAGCACCTTGATCGACGGCACGCTGCGTCCGGATTCGATCTGCGCCAGCATGGCCCGGCTTACCCCGCACTGGCGGGCGAGGGCGTCGAGGGACAGGTGTCGTTTGCCGCGCAGGCGTTGCAGGTTCTGCGCAACCCGTTCGCAGATCGGATCCTCATCCAAGGCTTCCAGGTGATTGAGGTCCACTTCGGGTTCATCGGTACTCGCCAAAAAGCGCGAGGGTTCCTGGGCGCTCACGCCTGGTACGTCCTGGTCGGCTGGGACGCCTGAATCCACTGGAACGCCTGGTAACCGGCATTACGCGCGTACATTTCCCACATAGCCCGGGCCAGTTGCTGGGCCTGCTTGCGTTTGCGGAATTGGACGAAGTCGATAACGTTGTCAGTCGGTTTCATAAGGCACTTCACTGTCGTGACCAATGGGACGGGATGAGCTGAGAGTACGTGGTTATGTTTATAACCATAAATACTGATTGTTTATTTATTAATGCCTTTGTGTTCTTAGCGAGACGCCTGATCAAATCACGTGGGCGCGGTGCAATTCGGTCAGGGCCAGCGCCTTGAGTCGGGCCAGCAACGGGTCGCGCCGGTCACGCGGGTGGTCCAGTTGCACCGCCAATTCTTGGCGAATGCGGCTGGGGCGGTTATCCATCACCAACACCCGGTCGCTCAGGTACAGCGCCTCGTCGACATCATGTGTCACCAGCAACAGGGCGATGGCGTGCCGCTCGGCCAGTTGCAGCAACAGGTCCTGCAGTTTCATCCGGGTGAAGGCATCCACGGCGCTGAAGGGCTCGTCCAGCAACAGCACCTGTGGTCGCGAGTACAGGCCGCGGGCAATCGCCACCCGTTGCGCCATACCGCCGGACAACGCCTTGGGCAAGGCGTCGGCAAAACCTGTGAGGCCGACTTCCTCGATCAACTGCGCGACCCAGGCCTGGTCGTAATGGTCGTCATCGCTGAAGCCGATGTTCTGCTGCACCGTCAGCCAGGGCATCAACCGCGGTTCCTGAAACACAAAGGCCAATTGTTCGGTGTGGCTGAGCAGTTGCCCTTCAAAGTCCTTTTCCAGGCCGGCGACGATGCGCAGCAAGGTGCTTTTGCCGCAGCCGCTGGGACCCAACAGGCTCACGGTTTCCCGAGGCTGCAATTGCAGGTGGATGTGATTGAGCACGGTGGTGGCGGCGAAGGTCTTGCGCTCGACGTGGATCTCCAGCAGGGCTTGGGTCATGGCTCATTCCTCGGTGCCGTTAAAGGTGTCGCGCCAGGCCAGGAAGCGTTTTTCCAGGCCGGCAAGCATGCCGTCGCTGAGCTTGCCCAGCAGGGCGAGCACGATGATCGCCGCCAGCACGATGTCTGGGCGCGAGGTTTCGCGGCCATCGCTGAGCAGGTAGCCCAGGCCTTTGGTTGCGGCGATCAGTTCGGCGGCCACCAGGAACATCCAGGCCAGGCTCATGCCGCTGCGCAAGCCGGTGAACAGGCCGGGCAGGGCGGCCGGCAGGAGAATCCGGCGCACCAGACGGCGGCGGCTGAAGCCGTACATGTGGCCGACCTCCACCAGTTTGCGGTCGATGTTGCGAATCGCCGCCACGCCATTGAGGTAAACGGGAAAGAACGCGCCGATGGCGATCAGTACCACTTTCGAGGTTTCGTCGATGCCCAGCCACAGCAGGAGCAATGGCACCCAGGCCAGGCTGGGGATCGAGCGCAGACCGGCGAAGGTCGGCTCCAGATAGGCCTCGGCTTCCCGGCTCAGGCCAACCCAGGCGGCGAAGATCAAGGCCAGGCCGGCGCCGATGGCAAAGCCCAGCAACACTCGCAAGAGGCTGGCGCTGATGTGTTTCCACAGCGCACCTTCGGCCAAGTCGCCGAGGGTCAGGGCAATCTCGCTGGGGGCCGGCATCTGGTAGGCGGGCAGCCAACCGATGCGCACGATGATTTCCAGGAACACGATGATCAGCACCGGCAGGGCCAATCCCTTGAGGCGCAGCCGCCAATGGTCGGGATTGAACAGCGGCGCTTTGTCCGGCGCGGACAGGGCCAGGCGCGGGCTGGAGAGGTCTTTGCTGTTGCTGCTCATGGCGGTTCTCCGGCAACGCCGAATCCGCGACAGGCGCGGATCGGTTGTCGCTTGGGCAAGGGGTTATTGGCGGGCCACGGCCTGCTGGCGGCCGGTGTCGAGCAATTGATCAATCACCTGGTCGACATTCACCCCGCGACGTACCAACTCTTCGGAGACCAGGATCGGCGCGGCAGCCTTGGAGGCCAGCACATCCTTGGCACTCAACTGCGGACTGCCCAGATCGGTGCGCGACAGTTGCAGCTTGGCCACTTCCAGCGGCAGGCCGGATTCGTCGGCCAATAATTCAGCCAGTTCTTGCGGATGCTCCACCGACCACGCCCGGGCCTGTTCGTAGGCCGCGAGCACGGTGTTGATGGTCTGCGGATGCTCCTGGGCATATTTTTCCGTGACGCTGACCACGCCGTAGCTGTTGAAGGCCGGGTTGCGATACAGCAGGCGCGATCCAGCCTGTACTTCGCTGGCGGCCATGTGCGGGTCGAGACCGGCCCAGGCGTCGACGTCGCCTTTTTCCAGGGCGGTGCGCCCGTCCGGGTGCTGCAGGTGCACCAGCTCCACATCGTCTTTTTTCAGCCCGGCCTGTTGCAGGCTGCGCAGGGTGAACAGATAAGGATCGGTGCCTTTGGTGGCGGCGATTTTCTTGCCCTTGAGGTCGGCGATCGTCTGGTACGGCGAATCCTTGCGCACCACCAGGGCGGTCCATTCGGCGCGGCTGTAGACATACACCGATTTGATCGGGCTGCCGTTGGCCCGGCTCAGCACCGCGGCGAGGCTGGCAGACGAAGCGAAGTCGACGCCGCCACTGTTGAGGTATTCCAGGGAACGGTTGCTGCCCTGGCTCAGGACCCAGCTGACCTTGGTCTGGGGCAGGGCTTTTTCCAGATAACCGAAGTGCTTGAGCACCAGGCTGACCGGTGAGTAATAGGCGTAGTCCAGGTGCACTTCGGCCGGAGGGCTTTCTGCGGCCAGGGCCAGGGACGGCAGGCCCAGCACCAGGGCGCAGGCGCTGATCAAATATCTGGCACGGGCCAGGGAGAAGCGGACGTCGGGTTTCATGGAACAGCTCCAGACAAGGCGGCGAGAAGGCAATGTTCTTATTTCCGAAAGATCGGACGGCGGGAGGAAATCGCGCTTGAAAGGAATATTGCAGGCTCTGTGCCATAGCCCGGGAAAGGGCGGTTTTGCGGGCGTCGCCATGGGGTGAAGGCTTTAGGGAGGTGTTGCCCAGCCAACAGTCTGTTGCGGCACTGTTGCGCCCTGGACACTGGCTGTTTGTGGCTCTGAGCTTATGCGTTAAAAGAATTTCAAATTTGAATTGCTAGAGCGTTATGTTCTATTAAATTCATTCAGGAATGTCTTCATGAAGGTCTCCCAATCCCTGCGCCGTCTGCTCCTCAGCACATTGTTCGCCGCACCGTTGGTCCAGGCCAGCGAGCCGTTGGTATTGCACGTCGGCGACCAGAACTATTACAACGTACGGGCGTCGGTGGAGGCCTCGGGTGTGCTTGAGGGCGCACCTTACCAAGTCGACTGGAAACACTTCCAGGCCGCCGCGCCCCTGGCCGAGGCGCTGAGTACCGGCGATCTGGACCTGGGTTTTCTCGGCGATTCGGGTTTTCTGTTCCTGGCTGCCAAACAGGCGCCGGTCAAGTTGATCGGTGTTTCGCGGCAGAACCCGGACACTATCGCGTTGCTGGTACCCAAGGATTCACCGGTCAAGACCATCGCCGGCCTCAAGGGCAAGAAGGTCGCCTATTGGCCGGGCGCCTGGAGCCAGCAACTGACCTTGCGCGCCCTGGAACAGGCTGGCCTGCCGGAGAACCATGTGGCATTCATCAAGCTGATGCCGATCGACGCGGCGGCCGCCTTGCCCCAGGGCAGCATCGATGCGTTTCCGGTGTGGGAACCCTACATCTCGCAACAGATCCTGTTTTCCGGTGCCCGGCCAATCCTGACGGCGAAAAACCTCATGCCCGGCCTCAGCGCCATTGCCGCTTCGACGCCGGCCATCGACGGTAAGCGCGAAGCCATCGCCGACTTTCTCGGGCGTGTGAAGCAAGCCCGCGCCTGGGTCGACAACCACACCGACCAATACGCGGACCTGTGGGCGAAAAAGGCCAATCTCGACCAGAACGTCTCGCGTCATTGGTTGCGCCAGGCACACATGAGCGTCGGCCCGGTGGACCAACAGGCTGCCGCCGATCTGCAAAGCACGGCGGACTTCCTGTTCAAGGTCAAGGCGCTGCCGGCACCGCTGGCCACTGCGGGGATTATCGACAGATCCTTCACCCAGGCCTTGAGCGAATAAACCGAGCCCCGTCCGCAGGCCTTTGTGGGAGCGAGCCTGCTCGCGATAGCGGA
>NZ_ATLN01000059.1:0-11387 GCF_000416195.1 Pseudomonas sp. CFII68 | reverse complement strand
CTTGCTCGCGAAGGCGGTGTATCAGGCGACATTATCGTTAACTGACCCAGCGCCTTCGCGAGCAAGCCCGCTCCCACATTAGGGGACTGTGGTGGTTACCAAGGGATTGTTTCGCCCCTGTAGTTGACGAAGTGATGCCCGCCCTTGCCGGCGAAGGCATTCACTTGGTCGATCAGCCCGCGAGTGCTGGTCTCGACATCGATGTCCGCGCCTTCGCCGCCCATGTCGGTCTTCACCCAACCCGGGTGCAGCGACAGCACGGTCAATGTCTGCTCGCCCAGTTGGCTGACAAAACTATTGGTCATGGAGTTGAGCGCCGCCTTGCTGGCCTTGTACAGCGCCAGCTCCGGCGCGTCGGGCATGGTCACGCTGCCCAGCACCGAACTCATGAAGGCGAGCACGCCGCTGCCGTCGCGGATCTGGCCGACAAAGCGTTGGGCCAGGTTGATCGGCGCCACGGCGTTGGTGAAGAACAACTGGCCGACTTCGGCCAGCGTCGCGCCGCCCGGGTTCTGGTTGTCCGGGCCCTTGACGCCGGCATTGACGAACAGCAGGTCGAAGGTCTCGCCCTTGAGCTGTTGGCTCAGGGCGATGACCGCTTGCTGGTCGTCCATGTCGAGTTTTTCGATCCGCACCGGGCCCAGCGCCTTCAAAGCCTCTGCGTTCTGCGGGTTGCGCACGGTGGCGGTCACGTTCCAGCCATCGCTGAGCAGCGTCTTCACCAGACCGAGGCCCAGGCCCCGGGAGGCGCCGATGATCAATGCGTTTCTTGCCGAATTCATGAGAGGCATCCTTGAAAGAAAAAGGTCATGGATTTAATGGACAGCGTTGCCCGAGCCGTTGTTTCAGCTCGTGACGCAACGCATCGAGTTCGGTGATGCGGGTTTCGATCAGGTTCAGTTTGTCTTGCAGCAATTGCGTCACCGCGCAGTCCGGATCGGGGGCGTTCCACAGGGCGCCAACGCTGGCGCTGATCTCGCCCAGGGTAAAGCCCAGGCGCTGGGCGGTCTTGATATAGAGCACCAGTTGCACTATGTCGGCGGGGTAGTCGCGATAGCCATTGGCGCTACGCGACGCCGCGATCAGGCCCCGTTGCTCGTAGAAGCGCAGCGTGTCTCGACTGACGGCACAGGCCTGGGCTAATTCACCGATGCGCATTGCGGAACTCCTGAGGACTTGACCTTGGAGCATACCCCAGGCTTTAGCCTATTCGCTCCCCAATTATCTGGAGCAAAGTGTATGTGGACTTCGATGCAATACCGCCGGGTGGTGCTTGGCAGCGCCTGGTACGACCTGATCGTGTCGGCCGCGCTGGTCACGCCGTGGAGCTTTGCGGCGCTGCATGGTGTGTTGATGAGTTTGACTCAGCTATTCGACCTGCCTGGAGAACTGCCGCCGTTTGCGCCGGCGCATGTGCTGATGGTGAATCTGCTCGGCTCGATTGTCTGCGTGTGGTCGGTGCTACGGATTCGGGATCCGCAGGCACTGTATGGGCGTTATGACGCGGTGGGGCGGTTTCTGTTTGCAGCCTGGATGCTGTATGCGCTGCTTCATGGGGCCAATGCGGTGTTGTGGGTTTTCCTGTTTTTCGAGGTGGTGTGGGGCTTGGTTCAGGTGTTGCCTGTTCGGGACTCATCGCGGTCAAGCCTTGCTCCCACAGGTCACTGACAGTCTGTGGGACTCATGAAAGCCTGTGGGAGCAAGGCTTGCCCGCGATAAGCGCGCCGCGGTCTATCTCAATGCCCCGCCTGCCAAGGCTGTCCCAGGGACACCGGCGCATACAGTCGAGTGCGCACGGCATCCCGGGACAACAGCACCAGCACCACAATGGTCGCGGCATACGGCAGCATCGCCAGCAGACTCGATGGAATCGCCAGGCCCAGCCCCTGGGCCACCAAGTGCAGGATGCTGGCGAGGCCGAACAGGTAGGCGCCCAGCAGCAGGCGCCACACCCGCCAACTGGCGAACACCACCAGCGCCAGGGCGATCCAGCCGCGCCCGGCGCTCATGTTTTCAGCCCACATCGGCGTGTAGGCCAGCGACAGATAGGCGCCGGCCAACCCGGCCATGGCGCCACCAAACAACACCGCCAGGGTTCGCACCCGCAACACCGGCAGGCCCATGGCGCTGGCGGCATCTGGGTTCTCGCCGACGGCCTGGATGATCAATCCCGCGCGGCTTTTCATGATTGTCCACGCCACCAGGGCAAACAGAGCAAAGGACAGGTAAACCAGCAGATCCTGGGCAAACAGCATTCGCCCGATCAATGGAATGTCACTCAAGTAGGGAATCGCCAGCGGCTCGAACCCGGCCAACGGTTTGCCGACCCAGGCCGCTCCGACAAAGCTCGACAGGCCCACCCCGAAAATCGTCAGCGCCAGCCCGGTGGCGACCTGATTGGCGTTGAACACCAACGCCACCAGCGCGAACAACGCCGACAACAGCATGCCGGCAGCCATCGCCAGCAGCACGCCGAGCCAGAGGTTGCCGCTGTTGAAGGCGACGATAAAACCGATCACCGCACCGAACAGCATCATGCCTTCCTGGCCCAGGTTGAGGACGCCGCTTTTTTCGCAGACCAATTCACCCAGGGCCACCAGCAGCAACGGCGTGCCGCAGCGGATCATGGCGTAGAAAATATTGCTCAACAGGTCGATATCCATCACAGCGCTCCTGCCTGTACAGCGGCGGTTCGGGTGCGCCGGGCCCAGCGCAGGTTGAGGCGTGGCCGGTACAGAATCAGCACGTCGCAGGCCAACAGGAAAAACAGCATCATTCCCTGGAACAGTTGGGTGATTGCCTGGGGAAGGTTCAGCGACATCTGCGCGCTCTCGCCGCCGATGTACAGCAACGCCATCAACAGGCTGGAAAACAGAATGCCAATGGGATTAAGCCTCCCCAGGAACGCCACGGTAATTGCCGCATAGCCGTAGCCCGGCGACACCTGCGGCACCAGTTGACCGATCGGCCCGGTTACTTCGCAGACGCCGGCCAGCCCGGCCAGTGCCCCGCTGATCAACAACGCCAGCCACACCAACGGTTTCTGGCGAAAACCGGCGAAACCGGCGGCGCGGGCATCGAGGCCCAACACCTTGATCTGAAAGCCGACGAAGCTTTTCTGCAGCAACACCCACACCGCCACCAGCGCCAGCAGGGCGAAATACAGCCCGGCGTGGACCCGGCCGTCCTCCAGCAGCAACGGCAGGCGACTGGCCTCGCCGAACATCGCCGACTCCGGGAAGTTGAACCCCGCCGGATCTTTCAACGGCCCGTGAACACAAAACAGCAGCAGGTTCAGGGCGATGTAATTGAGCATGATGCTGGTGAGGATTTCATTGGCATTGAAGCGCGTGCGCAGCCACGCCGTGAGCCCGGCCCACGCCGCTCCGGCCAAGGTGCCGGTGAGCAGGATCAACACCAGCGCCCAGCGACTTTGCAGGCCGATGATGTTCACCGCCAAGGCACTGCCGGCCAAGGCACCCAGCAGCAGTTGGCCTTCGGCGCCGATGTTCCAGATCCGCGCCTGATAGGCCACTGCCAGGCCGAGGGCGCACAGCAGGATCGGCAAGGTTTTGACCAGCCATTCGGATACGCCGTACAGGTCGCTGATCGGGGCGATCAACAAGGTGTACAGCGTTTGCAACGGGTCATGCCCGAGGGCGATAAACAGCAGTGAGCCGCAGCCCAGGGTCAACACGGCGGCCAAGAGCGGCGAGCACCAGAGCATCAAGCGCGATTGCTGGCCGCGAGGTTCGAGAGAAAGCAGCATGTAGAACTCCGTTAAACCGGCGCGGGGGCAGGGGATTGAGGGGCGTCGAACTGGCCGGCCATCCAGCCGCCGACGTCACTGAGCCGGGTCTCGACGGTGGGCCTCAAGGCCGACAGACGCCCACCGCACAAGGCACCGAGGCGATCGCTGATCTGGAACAGTTCATCGAGGTCTTCGGAGATCACCAGAATCGCCGCGCCTGCATCGCGCAGGGCAATCAGGGCGCGATGGATGGTCGCCGCCGCGCCGACGTCCACGCCCCAGGTCGGGTGAGCGGCCACCAGCAGCTTCGGCTGTTGGAGGATTTCCCGACCGAGAATGAATTTCTGCAGGTTGCCACCCGAGAGGCTGCGCGCCGGGGTTTTGGTGTCGGGTGTCTTCACGCCAAAGCGACGGATGATCTCCTCGGCCAGGTGTTCGACCTTGCTGCGGCGAATCAGTCCGTGGCTGACCAGGCCCTGTTGGAAAGCGCTGAGCAAGGCGTTATCCGCCAGACTCAATTGCGGCACGGCGCCATGGCCCAAGCGTTCGGCGGGGACAAAGGCCAGCCCAAGCCGGCGACGGGCGTCGGGGCGTAGATGAGCCACGGGTTGCCCGTCGAATCGGATCGTTTCGCCTTGCTGGCGGGCAAGCGGAGTTTCTCCGCTGAGCAACGCCAGCCATTCGTCCTGGCCATTTCCCGCCACCCCGGCGATGCCGACGATTTCGCCGCTGCAGACCGCAAGGTCAATGTCCCGCAACGAGCAGCCGAACGGGTCCGGGTTGTGCCAGGACAGCTTGTTGATTTGCAGGAAGGCTTTGTCTGCGCTGACCTTGGGGTAGTCCGTGATCAGTCCGGCCGCTTCGCCGACCATCAGTTGCGCCAACTCCCGGTCCGAGCAGTGCGCCGGCGTGCAATGCCCCGACACCCGCCCGCCGCGCAGCACCGTGGCGCTGTGGCACAATGCTCGCACTTCCCCGAGCTTGTGGCTGATAAACAGGATGCTGCAGCCCTCGCTCGCCAGGCGGCGCAGGGTCACGAACAATTCTTCGGCTTCCGCGGGCGTGAGCACCGAAGTCGGTTCGTCGAGAATCAGCAGGCGAATGTCCTGCATCAGGCAGCGAATGATCTCCACCCGCTGCCGCTCGCCAATCGACAGGCTGTGGACCAGCCGCTGCGGTTCCAGCGTCATGCCATAGCGCCGGGAAACCTCGCGGATCCGAGGTTCCAGCTGCGCCGGCGTACCGGCTGCAGCGCCCATTGCCAGGGCAATGTTTTGCGCAACGGTGAGGGTTTCAAACAGCGAGAAATGCTGGAACACCATGCCGATTCCCAGGCTGCGGGCCTGGGCCGGGTTGCGCAGGTTGACGCGCTGGCCTTGCCAGATCACTTCACCCGAATCGGCAGGGGTGACGCCGTAGATAATTTTCATCAGGGTACTTTTTCCCGCACCGTTTTCCCCGAGCAGGGCGTGGATCTCGCCGGGTTGGATGCTCAGGTCGATGGCGTCGTTGGCCAGGCAACCGGGGTAGCGTTTGCTGATGTTGCGCAATTGCAGGCGCGCGATTGAGTCGGGGTTGGACATGACAGGCTCGGGCCGATGGACAGGAATGCCTGTGGATAAAGCAATTTCCTGGCCATCAGGTCAGGAAATCACCTTGATCCCGCCGCCAAGGCCTTCTACGTGTGGCCCGGACGCCTGTCCAAGGGAAAATCTGCACCGGCTTGGCGCACGAGGATTGGGTGCAGGCACCGGTTTGCCCTGAAATGGGTGGTTAAAAATTGAGCAAGCGGCTGCGAGCCATGCCCTTCTTGGGGTGGCAGGAGCCATGAACGGGTTATCCACAGGTTGCTCCACAGTTATTGTGCGCAAGCCGGAAACTCGGGCATAAGCACTGCGAGGCTTTCTTCTAAAGGTGATAAACCGCTGCAAGCACTTGTTTTGTGGATAAATTTGTCGGTTCGGCGGGACTTTGGCTGAAAAATGAGCAACCCTCTCAAACCCGCATGACAGAAGGGTTACAGAGGGATGTGCTCAGGTTATCCACAGTCGGGTGCACAGTGGATGTGGGCAAGTTGAACGATTGCGAGGCGCCCTGAAAGGTTGCAGCCTTTGAACTCAGCGCCCTAACCGAATCCGTCCACGGCTCAGGTCGGCCAGTTGCGTTTGCAATGTTTCGATCTGCGCTTCACCCACGGCCAACTGCAGGTCTACGCCATTGGCCGTAAAGCGTTCTTCATTGACCAGCCCGCCGCATTCGGCGACGCGCAGTTTCACCAAGGGCAGTTCGGCGAACCCGCAGCTACAGTGCAAGGGCACGCGGCTGATCAATTCGATTTTCTCGGCGTTTTGCAGGCATTTGTTCGCGCCGCCGCCATAAGCCCGGGCCAGCCCGCCCGTGCCCAGTTGAATCCCGCCGTACCAGCGGATCACCAGCACTGCGACCTGATCGCAAGCCTGTGCTTCGATTGCGGCCAGGATCGGCCGCCCGGCAGTGCCACCCGGCTCGCCATCGTCGTTGCTGCGGTATTGGTCGCCGAGTTTCCAGGCCCAGCAATTGTGCGTGGCATTCAGGTCACTGTGCTGCTCGATAAAGGCCTGGGCGTCGGCGGGGCTGGTGATGGGCGCGGCGAGCGTAATGAAACGGCTTTTGCGAATTTCTTCGCGGTATTCGCAAAAGCCGGCAAGGGTAAAGGTCATGGCGATCTTAGAGGGCAGGTGTCAGGCCGCAGCCCTTGAGAATGATGCGGATCAGGTTGTCGCCAGCCTCGACCATGTCTTGCTTGGTCAACTTGCTGCGCCCGGTCACGCGACAGATCTGGGTGGCGAAGTCGGCGTAATGCTGGGTGCTGCCCCACAGCAGGAAAATCAGGTGCACCGGGTCGATCGGGTCCATCTTGCCGGCATCGATCCAGGCCTGGAATACGGCCGCCCGACCATTGAACCAGGCGCGATAATCCTGGTTGAAATATTCGCTCAGGCATTCGCCACCGCTGATCACTTCCATGGCAAACAATCGCGAGGCCTGGGGTTGGCGACGAGAGAACTCCATTTTGGCGCGGATATAGCGGGTCAAGGCTTCGGCGGGATCATCCTCGGCTGTGAGGGTATTGAAGGTGCTGTCCCACAATTCGATGATGTTGCTCAGCACCGCCACGTACAAGCCGAGCTTGTTGGTGAAGTAGTAATGCAGGTTCGCCTTGGGCAGCCCGGCCTTGAGGGCGATGGCATTCATGCTGGTGCCTTTGAACCCGTGACGGGCGAACTCATCTTCGGCAGCCTTGAGGATCGTCTCTTCATTCTTTTGACGAATGCGACTGGTGGGCTTGCCACCGTGGGCAGGGACTTCAAAGGTCATGGGCGTTTCCGGGCTGGGTCTGTGGGCAAGCAAATGCGTTGATAGCGCACCGGCATCAATCCGACAAGTGCCATCACACTAAAAGCCTCTCGATGGCGATCCTCTGCCCCTTGTGGGAGCGGGCTTGCTCGCGAAAGCGGAGGGTCATTCAATATAGGTGTCGCCTGATACACCGCCTTCGCGAGCAAGCCCGCTCCCACAGGGGTTAACGGGTGGCCGCCAGGCTTTCGAGAAAGCTCTCCAGCACCAAGTGAGGCCGGCGGCCCTTGCGCGTGACCGACGCCAGGCTCAGGTCATAGAACCGTACCGCCGGTTTCAAGGCTCGCAGCCGACCTTGCTGGACCCAGAGGCTGGCGTAGTGATCGGGCAGGTAACCGATGTAGCGCCCGGTGAGAATGAGGAACGCCATGCCTTCGCGGTCCGATGCACTCGCGGTGCAATTGAGCGCCTGGTAATGGGCCTGTATTTCGGCTGGCAGGCGGAAGGTCGGCGCGATGGCGTCCTGGCTGTTGAGGCGAGCGTCCTCAAGTTGCTGGTCATCGACATAAAACAGCGGATGCCCGACCGCGCAGTACAGCAGCGATCGTTCACTGTACAGCGGTTGATATTCCAGCCCGGACAGGGCACTGGCCTGGGGAACCACGCCAACATGCAAGCGCCCGTCGAGCACGCCTTGCTCGACTTCGTTGGGGGCGATCATGCGAATCTGGATCTGCACGTCGGGCCCGCGCTCTTTCAATTGCGCCAAGGCATGGGTGATGCGCATGTGGGGCAGGGTGACCAGGTTGTCGGTCAGGCCGATGGTCAATTCACCGCGCAAATGCTGGTGCAGGCCGTTGACCTCGGTGCGAAAGCTTTCCAGTGCGCTCAATAGCTGCAACGCCGATTGATACACCTCGCGACCTTCCTCGGTCAGGGAAAATCCCGCGCGCCCACGCTGGCACAGGCGCAGGCCGAGACGTTGCTCGAGGTCGCTCATCTGCTGGCTGATGGCCGAGCGACCGATGCCCAGCACGGTTTCAGCGGCGGAAAATCCACCACATTCAACTACGCTGCGGAAAATGCGCAGCAGGCGAATATCAAAGTCGCTGACCTGGGCCAGTGGATCGGGACGACGAACGCTCATAGTTTAGTGATCCACCGACTGAAGGTTACAAAAGTTGGATTTCACCGACTTTATCGCCGTGGCAACTTAGCTGCAAGAACGCCTTTCGATCCCTGTCGCTTATGACCTGCGAGGTTTTGTCGATGAACATGCCCGAACACGCTGCCGGTTCCCTGGCTAGCCAGCTCAAGCTGGATGCCCACTGGATGCCTTACACCGCCAACCGCAATTTCCAGCGCGATCCGCGCCTGATCGTCGCTGCCGAAGGCAGTTGGCTGGTGGATGACAAGGGGCGCAAGGTGTACGACTCGCTGTCGGGCCTGTGGACATGTGGCGCCGGCCACACGCGCAAGGAAATCCAGGAAGCGGTCGCCAAGCAACTGGGCACCCTCGATTACTCGCCGGGGTTCCAGTACGGCCATCCGCTGTCGTTCCAACTGGCGGAAAAAATCACCAGCCTGACCCCGGGCAATCTCAATCATGTGTTCTTTACCGACTCCGGCTCCGAGTGCGCCGATACCGCGGTGAAGATGGTCCGCGCCTACTGGCGTCTCAAGGGCCAGGCGACCAAGACCAAGATGATTGGTCGTGCCCGCGGCTATCACGGCGTGAACATCGCCGGCACCAGCCTCGGCGGTGTCAACGGCAACCGCAAACTGTTCGGCCAGGCCATGATGGACGTCGACCACTTGCCTCACACCTTGCTGGCCAGCAATGCCTATTCCCGTGGCATGCCAAAAGAAGGTGGCATCGCCTTGGCCGATGAGCTGCTGAAGCTGATCGAGCTGCACGATGCGTCCAACATCGCCGCAGTGTTCGTCGAACCGATGGCGGGTTCGGCCGGCGTGCTGGTGCCGCCTGAGGGTTACCTCAAGCGCCTGCGGGAAATCTGCGACCAGCACAGCATCCTCCTGGTGTTCGACGAAGTGATCACTGGTTTCGGTCGCACCGGTTCAATGTTCGGTGCCGACAGCTTCGGCGTGACCCCGGACCTGATGTGCATCGCCAAGCAAGTCACCAATGGTGCGATTCCCATGGGGGCGGTGATTGCCAGCTCCGAGATCTACCAGACGTTCATGAACCAGCCGACGCCCGAGTACGCGGTGGAATTTCCCCACGGCTACACCTACTCGGCGCACCCGGTAGCCTGCGCGGCTGGCCTGGCGGCGCTGGACCTGTTGCAGAAGGAAAACCTGGTACAGAGCGTGGCCGAGATCGCCCCGCATTTCGAGAATGCATTGCACGGCTTGAAGGGCGCGAAGAACGTCATCGACATTCGCAACTATGGCCTGGCCGGCGCGATCCAGATCGCCGGGCGCGACGGCGATGCCATCGTGCGTCCGTTCGAGGCCGGCATGGCGTTGTGGAAAGCCGGGTTCTATGTGCGGTTCGGCGGCGACACCCTGCAGTTCGGGCCAACGTTCAACAGCAAGCCGCAGGACCTGGATCGCCTGTTCGATGCGGTCGGTGAAGTGCTGAACAAGCTCGACTGATACGTCCTTCTATATAGCTTTCGATAACGGGCGTCCGGTCAAGGGCGCCTGTGGATAATTTTGGAGTCCCCATGAGCCTCATCCCGCATTTGATCAATGGCGAACTGCTGAGCGACAGCGCTCGCACCGCCGATGTGTTCAACCCGTCCACTGGCCAGGCCATCCATAAAGTGCCATTGGCTGATCGCGCGACCATCCAGCAGGCCATCGACGCCGCGAAGGCGGCTTTCCCGGCCTGGCGCAATACACCGGCGGCCAAGCGCGCGCAGGTGATGTTTCGTTTCAAGCAATTGCTGGAGCAGAACGAGTCGCGCATCGCGCAGTTGATCAGTGAAGAACACGGCAAGACCTTGGAAGACGCGGCCGGTGAGCTCAAGCGCGGCATCGAAAACGTCGAGTTCGCCTGTGCGGCACCAGAAATCCTCAAAGGCGAATACAGCCGTAACGTAGGACCGAACATCGACGCCTGGTCAGACTTCCAGCCTCTGGGCGTGGTGGCGGGCATCACGCCGTTCAACTTTCCGGCGATGGTGCCGCTGTGGATGTATCCGCTGGCGATCGTTTGCGGTAACTGCTTTATTCTCAAGCCGTCCGAGCGTGACCCGAGTTCGACGTTGCTGATCGCCCAGTTGTTGTTGGAAGCCGGTTTGCCCAAGGGCGTATTGAGCGTGGTGCACGGCGACAAGGCTGCGGTGGACGCACTGATCGAAGCGCCAGAAGTGAAGGCGCTGAGTTTTGTCGGTTCGACGCCGATTGCCGAGTACATCTATGCCGAGGGCACTCGGCGCGGCAAGCGCGTCCAGGCGCTGGGTGGGGCGAAGAACCATGCGGTGCTGATGCCGGATGCGGACCTGGACAATGCCGTCAGCGCACTGATGGGCGCGGCGTACGGTTCGTGCGGTGAACGCTGCATGGCGATTTCGGTAGCGGTGTGTGTCGGCGACCAGGTGGCGGATGCGTTGGTCTCCAAGCTGGTGCCGCAGATCAAGGCGCTGAAGATTGGCGCCGGCACGTCTTGCGGGCTGGATATGGGGCCGTTGGTGACCGGTCAGCATCGGGACAAGGTCAGCGGCTATATAGAAGACGGTGTGGCGGCGGGTGCTTCGCTGGTGGTCGACGGCCGTGGCTTGAGTGTGACCGGGCATGAGGAGGGCTTCTTCCTGGGTGGCTGCCTGTTTGATCGCGTGACCCCTGAGATGCGCATCTATAAGGAAGAGATCTTCGGGCCAGTGCTGTGCATCGTCAGGGTTAACAGCCTGGAAGAGGCGATGCAGTTGATCAACGATCACGAGTATGGCAACGGCACTTGCATCTTTACTCGCGATGGTGAGGCGGCGCGGTTGTTCTGCGATGAGATCGAAGTCGGCATGGTGGGCGTCAACGTTCCATTGCCGGTGCCGGTTGCCTATCACAGCTTTGGCGGTTGGAAGCGTTCACTGTTCGGTGACCTGCACGCCTACGGCCCGGACGGCGTGCGTTTCTATACCCGTCGCAAGGCCATTACCCAGCGCTGGCCGCAGCGGGCCAGCCATGAGGCTTCGCAGTTTGCGTTCCCCAGCTTGTAACCGGTAAGTGAAGAGGCCGGCACCCTTGGGCGCCGGCCTCTGTGTTTACGGGGCTTTTTGACTGATGTGACAGAATTGTGAAGAAAGGTGTTGACGGCAGATTCTGGAAGTCTATA
>NZ_ATLN01000058.1:0-26548 GCF_000416195.1 Pseudomonas sp. CFII68 | reverse complement strand
TGTGGGAGCAAAGCTTGCTCGCGATAGCGATCGATCAGCTTGCATCAGCGCTGGATGTGCCACCGTCTTCGCGAGCAAGCTTTGCTCCCACAGATCTGACAGGTGTACGACCGCAAGAGCCAAGCCGGCTGTCAGGCCGCCTCGCGAGCAAGCTTTGCTCCCACAGATCTGACAGGTGTACGACCGCAAGAGCCAAGCCGGCTGTCAGGCCGCCTCGCGAGCAAGCTTTGCTCCCACAGATCTGACAGGTGTACGACCGCAAGAGCCAAGCCGGCTGTCAGGCCGCCTCGCGAGCAAGCTTTGCTCCCACACACACCTGCTCCCACAGGGGAAACGCGGCCCCCATTAAGAGCCAGGTCGGCTATAAGGCCGCCTCGGCGTGGACGTTGATCTCGAGCGCCCCGTTAACCACGATGGCCGAACGCAGGCATTGCGCAGTGGGCATCCCGGCATGGATGCCGGGATAGCCGCGCTGGGCCATGGATGGCCCTTCGCGGCGGGCCCACGGAGCAATGCCGGAGTGAGGGCATGCCGAGCCCTAGCGAGGCACCGAGTGGTGGGGCAAAAGCGTTTTGCTTACTTTTGCGCTCTTCAAAAGTGAGCCGCCGTCAGGGCGGAACCCTAAGCCGCCGCCACCCAAAAAACGGATATACACACAAACCCCACCCATAAAAAAACCCGCATCACTGCGGGTTTTCTCACAACGCTAAAACATCAATTAACCTTAGCGTTCAACTCACCCTTCAAGTACCGCTGATACATAGCCTCCAGAGAGATCGGCTTGATCTTGGAAGCATTACCCGCCGTACCAAACGCCTCATAACGCGCAATACACACATCACGCATCGCCGTCACGGTCGCACCGAAGAACTTACGCGGATCAAACTCACTCGGATTGGTCGCCATCAAACGACGCATCGCACCAGTAGAAGCCAGACGCAGATCGGTATCGATGTTGACCTTGCGTACGCCGTACTTGATGCCTTCGACGATTTCCTCAACCGGCACGCCGTAGGTTTCCTTGATGTCGCCACCGTACTGGTTGATGATCGCCAGCCACTCCTGTGGAACCGAGGAAGAACCGTGCATCACCAGGTGGGTGTTCGGGATGCGCTTGTGGATTTCCTTGATGCGGTCGATCGCCAGCACGTCGCCGGTTGGCGGCTTGGTGAACTTGTAGGCGCCGTGGCTGGTGCCGATGGCGATGGCCAGGGCGTCGACCTGGGTCTTCTTGACGAAGTCCGCCGCTTCTTCCGGATCGGTCAGCATCTGGCTGTGGTCCAGCACGCCTTCGGCGCCGATGCCGTCTTCTTCACCGGCCATGCCGGTTTCCAACGAACCCAGGCAACCCAGTTCGCCTTCCACCGATACGCCGCAGGCGTGGGCCATGGCGACGGTCTGCTGGGTGACGCGTACGTTGTACTCGTAGTCGGTCGGGGTCTTGCCGTCTTCGCCGAGGGAACCGTCCATCATCACCGAGCTGAAGCCCAGCTGGATGGAACGCTGGCAGACGTCCGGGCTGGTGCCGTGGTCCTGGTGCATGCACACCGGGATATGCGGGAACTCTTCGATCGCAGCCAGGATCAGGTGACGCAGGAACGGCGCGCCAGCGTATTTGCGGGCACCGGCCGAAGCCTGGACGATCACCGGAGAGTCAGTCTTGTCAGCGGCTTCCATGATGGCGCGCATCTGCTCAAGGTTGTTGACGTTAAAGGCTGGAACGCCGTAGCCGAACTCGGCTGCGTGGTCCAGCATCTGACGCATGCTGATAAGTGCCATTGTGTCTCTCTCCCGGTCGAGGGTCGTTAATCGTGCCAGCCTGCCGGAGCGGCGGCGGCTATTCAAGTCATTGCGGATCGGGGGTCGGTCCCGGTCTGCGTGTTCCGTGCAGCAAAATCTCAAATCGTATAGAGCCCCCTGTGGGAGCGGGCTTGCTCGCGAATGCGGTTTCACATTCAACAAAGATGCAAGCTGAGCCGCCGCATTCGCGAGCAAGCCCGCTCCCACATTGGATCTCAGTGGATCACTCGGCCTTGCAGCCACGCCCAATCAAGTCATTGGTGGCGACCCAATACACCAGGCCTTCCTCACCCTTGACGTGAAACGCCAGCATGTCATCGCTGTACAGTGAACCTTCAGCACCCGGCTCAAGCTTGAGACGATAAACCTTATCGGCGCCGCCCAGGCGTACATCGACTTCCTTGTGGGCGGCATCGGTGTAGCGCCAGAGCACTTTGGCCTCGCTGTCGCAGGTCCAGGTCGTCCAACCTTCAACAGGTTCGGACGTGTGCAAAAAGTCCAACTGCGCACAACCGCCCAGCAATGCCAACGCCACGACGGCGATCAAGCCTTTCATCCGTGTTCCTCGACGGACGGCACACGCCGCCCGCCATGAGTTAAGAGTCAGACCCGTCAAGGACAACCATGTTCCTTGGCCGGGGTTTGCGTCTCGTATTTGTCCAGGCCGTCCGGTCCGGAACGCTTGTTCAGCACCGGGTTGGTCTCGGCCTGCCAGTCGGCCTGGTAACAGCCGTCTTCGGGCGCCGGCGTGCCGGGTTGCGGGGCCGGAGCCTGCGGGCTGCTTGAGCAGGCCACCAGCATCGTCGCCGCCAACAGCAACGGGATCGTCTTGACCATCAGAACACTCCTTTGCCTGGTCAATGCAGCTTCAGGCCTTGGCCCGGCTTTCCAGGACTTCCACGGCTGGCAACACTTTGCCTTCGACGAACTCGAGGAATGCGCCGCCGCCAGTAGAAATGTAGGAGATCTGCGAGGCCACGCCATATTTGTCGATGGCCGCCAGGGTGTCACCGCCACCGGCGATGGAGAACGCAGCGCTGTCGGCGATGGCCTGGGCCAGCACCTTGGTGCCGTTGCCGAACTGGTCGAACTCGAACACACCGACCGGACCGTTCCACAGGATGGTCTTGGAAGATTTCAGCAGTTCGGCGAAGTTGGCTGCGGTTTGCGGGCCGATATCGAGAATCATGTCGTCCTCGGCTACGTCAGCGATCAGCTTGACGGTGGCGGTGGCGCTTTCTGCGAATTCCTTGGCCACAACCACGTCCACCGGCAACGGTACGCTGACCTTGGCGGCGATTTCCCGGGCGGTGTCCAGCAAGTCTGGTTCGTACAGGGATTTGCCGACCGGGTGACCGGCAGCAGCGAGGAAGGTGTTGGCGATGCCGCCACCGACGATCAACTGGTTGCAGACCTGGCTCAGGCTATTGAGCACGTCCAGCTTGGTGGAGACCTTGGAGCCAGCAACGATGGCAGCCATCGGCTGGGCCGGGGAGCCCAGGGCCTTGCCCAGCGCGTCCAGCTCGGCAGCCAGCAACGGGCCTGCGGCGGCGACTTTGGCGAACTTCGCCACGCCGTGGGTCGAACCCTCGGCGCGGTGGGCGGTGCCGAACGCGTCCATCACGAACACGTCGCACAGGGCAGCGTATTGCTGGGCCAGTTCGTCGGCGTTCTTTTTCTCGCCCTTGTTGAAGCGCACGTTTTCAAACAGCACGACATCGCCGGCCTTCACGTCCAAGCCGCCCAGGTAGTCAGCGACCAATGGCACGTCACGGCCCAAGGCCTTGCTCAGGTAATCGGCCACAGGCTTGAGGCTGTTTTCCGCCGAGAACTCGCCTTCGGTCGGACGGCCCAGGTGGGAGCAGACCATCACGGCCGCACCTTTTTCCAGGGCCAGCTTGATGGTCGGCAGCGAGGCCAGGATGCGCGCGTCGCTGGTGACAACACCGTCCTTGACGGGGACGTTGAGGTCTTCGCGGATCAGTACGCGCTTACCTTGCAGATCGAGGTCGGACATCTTCAACACGGTCATGGGTCGCAATTCCTGGGTAACTGTTTAGAGAGCAGGTTTTTTAGAAGCGGTTTGCAGGTAATGCTCGGCAACGTCCAGCATTCGGTTGGCAAACCCCCATTCGTTGTCGAACCAGGCCAGGATGTTCACAAGCCGCGGCCCGGAAACACGGGTCTGGCTGGCATCGACGATGGCCGAATGTGGGTCATGGTTAAAATCACAACTGGCATGAGGCAACTCGGTGTAGGCCAGAAGGCCTTTGAGCGGACCGCTGGTGGCGGCTTCGCGCAGGATCCGGTTGACTTCAGTGGCGTCGGTATCGCTCACGGTCTGCATCGTAATGTCGAGGCAGGACACGTTGACCGTCGGCACCCGCACGGCTTTGGCCTGAATTCGCCCCGCAAGTTCCGGCAGCAGCCGTTCGATGCCGCGCGCCAGACCAGTGGACACCGGAATCACCGATTGGAACGCCGAACGGGTGCGGCGCAAGTCCTCATGGTGGTAGGCGTCGATCACCGGCTGGTCGTTCATCGCCGAGTGGATGGTGGTGATCGACACGTATTCCAGGCCAATGGCCTGGTCCAGCAGGCGCAACAGCGGCACGCCGCAGTTGGTGGTGCAGGACGCGTTGGACACCAGCAGCTCTTCGCCGGTCAGGCAATCCTGGTTCACGCCGTAGACGATGGTGGCGTCGACATCCGCTTCACTGGCCATCGGCTGGGAGAACAGCACCCGTGGCGCGCCGGCAGCGAGAAAACGCTGGCCGTCTTCGCGGGTGTGGTAGGCGCCGGAGCACTCGAGCACCAGATCGACATCCAGGGACGCCCAATCGATGCCTTCGGGGGTGGCGCTGCGCAAGACCTTCACGCAGTCGCCATTAATATGCAGACAATCGCCCTCGACCCGCACTTCGCCGGGAAACCGGCCGTGGGTGGAGTCGAAGCGTGTCAGGTATTCGATACTGGCCATGTCGGCCAGGTCATTGATCGCCACAATCTCGAAACCGGCCTTGGCCCCCCGTTCGAACAACGCACGCAGGACGCAACGACCTATCCGGCCGTAGCCGTTGAGTGCAACTTTGTAGGGACGCGGTTGGGGCATGGGGGGTTCTCTGAACAGGGTGAATCCATGGAGTACAGCGCCGAATGTTCCGCAGTCATCGCGGGCAAGCCTTGCTCCCACAGGCTGGCATTTTCCCAGTAGGGGTATGCACATCCTGTGGGAGGAAGCCTTGCTCTCACAAACTGGCATTTCCCAGTGGGGGTATGCACATCCTGTGGGAGCAAGGCTTGCCCGCGATAGCGTCAGAACAGGCACTACATGCCTGGACTTAGTCTTCCAGCAGCTCTTCCGCCTGACCCAGGATGTTTTCCAGGGTGAAGCCGAATTCCTCGAACAGCGCCGGCGCAGGCGCCGATTCGCCGTAGGTGGTCATGCCGATCACGCGGCCTTCCAGGCCCACGTACTTGTACCAGTAATCGGCGTGGGCAGCCTCGATGGCGATCCGCGCACTGACCTGCAGCGGCAACACCGCTTGCTTGTAACCGGCATCCTGGGCGTCGAACACGCTGGTGCACGGCATGGACACTACGCGCACGTTGCGGCCCTGCTCGGTCAGCTTGTCGTAGGCCTGAACGGCCAGGCCGACTTCGGAACCGGTAGCGATCAGGATCAGCTCCGGCTCGCCGATGCAGTCCTTGAGCACGTAGCCGCCACGAGCGATATCGCCGATCTGGTCGACATCGCGGTTCTGGTGCTGCAGGTTCTGGCGGGAGAAGATCAGCGCCGATGGACCGTCGTTGCGCTCGATGGCGTGTTTCCAGGCCACTGCCGACTCCACGGCATCGCAAGGGCGCCAGGTGTCCAGGTTCGGCGTGCAACGCAGGCTCGCCAATTGCTCGATCGGCTGGTGAGTCGGGCCGTCTTCGCCCAGGCCGATGGAATCGTGGGTGAACACATACAGGATGCGTTTTTTCATCAGCGCCGACATGCGCACGGCGTTGCGGGCATATTCCATGAACATCAGGAAGGTCGCGCCGTAAGGCACCAGGCCGCCGTGCAGCGCCACGCCGTTCATGATCGCGCTCATGCCGAACTCGCGAACGCCGTAGTACATGTAGTTGCCGCTGGCATCTTCAGCGCTGACGCCTTTACAGCCTTTCCACAGGGTCAGGTTGGAACCGGCCAGGTCGGCCGAACCGCCCAGCAGTTCCGGCAGCAATGGGCCGAAGGCGTTCAAGGTGTTCTGGCTGGCCTTGCGGCTGGCGATGGTTTCGCCCTTGGCGGCGACTTCAGCGATGTACGCCGAGGCTTTTTCGGCGAAGTCGGCCGGCAGCTCGCCACTGAGGCGACGCACCAGCTCGTTGGCCAGCTCAGGGAATTCGGCGGAATACGCAGCGAAACGCTGATCCCATTCGGCTTCGAGCGCGCGGCCTTTTTCCTTGGCATCCCACTCGGCGTAAATGTCGGCCGGGATTTCGAACGGGCCATGGTTCCACTTCAACGCGGCGCGGGTCAGGGCGATTTCCTCGGCACCCAGTGGCGCGCCGTGGCAGTCTTCCTTGCCTTGCTTGTTCGGCGAGCCGAAACCGATGGTGGTCTTGCAGCAGATCAGGGTCGGCTGGGCGCTTTTGCGGGCCGTCTCGATGGCAGTCTTGATCTCTTCCGGATCGTGACCGTCGACATTGCGGATCACCAGCCAGTTGTAGGCTTCGAAGCGCTTGGGAGTGTCATCGGTGAACCAGCCTTCGACTTCGCCATCGATGGAGATGCCGTTGTCGTCATAGAAAGCGATCAGCTTGTCCAGGCCCAGGGTGCCGGCCAGGGAGGCGACTTCGTGGGAAATGCCTTCCATCATGCAGCCATCACCCAGGAATACGTAGGTGTGGTGATCGACGACGTTATGACCTGGGCGGTTGAACTGCGCGGCCAGGACTTTTTCTGCCAATGCAAAACCTACGGCGTTGGCCAAGCCCTGCCCCAATGGACCGGTGGTGGTTTCCACGCCTGGGGTGTAGCCGTATTCCGGGTGGCCCGGGGTGCGGCTGTGCAGTTGACGGAAGCTCTTCAGGTCATCGATCGACAAGTCGTAGCCGGTCAGGTGCAGCAGCGAGTAGATCAACATCGAGCCGTGACCATTGGACAGCACGAAGCGGTCACGGTCGGCGAAGGCTGGGTTGCTCGGGCTGTGCTTGAGGTAGTCGCGCCAAAGCACCTCGGCGATATCCGCCATACCCATAGGGGCACCGGGATGGCCGCTGTTGGCTTTCTGCACGGCATCCATGCTGAGGGCACGAATGGCATTGGCACGCTCACGACGGCTGGGCATCGCTGTTCTCCTGCGGGTATTGAATCGAGAATGAATAAAATGGAACTGAAAAAAGGCGAGCATTTTCCCTCACCCACCCACCCTGGGGCAATGACAGATAGTCATCCTTGGGCGTTTTTCCGGTGGATAAAGCCGCATTCACCAGGTGAAACCTTTCCGCTGATGGTTTGTAGAGTCAAGCACACGTCGGGAAGTGCCATTTATCCACCAATATCAAAACTTTTTGATATTGAACTTGCAGGGTTCCAATCCCCTCACTAGACTGCCGCACATGAACTTACCTGCACCTTCCATTCGCCATGACGACTGCGATGAGCTGGCGGCCCTTTGCAAGGCCGGCGGCGATCCGTTGCGGCTCAATGTATTGCGCGCCCTGGCCAATGACTCGTTCGGCGTGCTGGAGCTGGCGCAGATATTCGGCATCGGTCAGTCCGGGATGAGCCACCACCTCAAGGTCCTGGCCCAGGCGGACCTGGTGGCGACCCGCCGGGAAGGCAACGCCATTTTCTATCGCCGCGCCCTGCCCCACACCGACCTGCTGGGCGGCAAGCTGCACGCGGCGCTGCTGGACGAAGTGGACGCGCTGAACCTACCGATCGACGTGCAGGCTCGCATCGCCCAGGTACACGGGCAACGGGCCGCCGCCAGCCAGGACTTCTTCGCCCGGGTCGCCGAGAAATTTCGCGCCCAGCAAGACCTGATCGCCGGCTTGCCGCAATACCGCGAAAGCGTCGTGGCGCTGCTCGACAAACTAAGCTTCGAAGCCACGGCCACGGCGATCGAAGTCGGCCCCGGCGACGGTGCTTTTCTGCCGGAACTGGCGCGGCGCTTCAGCCAGGTGACGGCGCTGGACAACAGCCCGGCCATGCTTGAACTGGCGCGCCAGGTGTGTGAACGCGAGGCCCTGGCTAACGTCAGCCTGCAACTGGCCGACGCCCTGGATGGCATGAGCCTGCAGGCCGACTGCGTAGTATTGAACATGGTGCTTCATCATTTCGCCGCGCCGGCCGATGCACTCAGGCACATGGCCGCCCTGCTGCAACCGGGCGGCAGCCTGCTGGTGACGGAGTTATGCAGTCACAACCAGAGCTGGGCCAGGGAGGCCTGTGGCGATCTCTGGCTCGGCTTCGAACAGGACGACCTGGCCCGCTGGGCCACCGCTGCGGGCCTCGTGCCCGGGGAAAGCCTTTATGTAGGCTTACGTAATGGTTTCCAGATCCAGGTCCGCCACTTTCAGCGGCCGACTGGCGACACTCACCAACGGTAACTTGTAGGAAAACATCGAGATGAGCGAATACTCCCTTTTCACCTCCGAGTCCGTGTCTGAAGGGCATCCGGACAAAATCGCCGACCAGATTTCTGATGCGGTGCTGGACGCCATCATTGCTGAAGACAAGTTCGCCCGCGTGGCGTGCGAGACTCTGGTGAAAACGGGCGTGGCGATCATCGCCGGCGAAGTCACTACTTCGGCCTGGGTCGACCTGGAACAGATCGTCCGCGACGTGATCCTGGGCATTGGCTACAACAGCTCCGACGTCGGCTTCGACGGCGCGACCTGCGGCGTAATGAACATCATTGGCAAGCAGTCCCCCGACATCAACCAAGGCGTTGACCGGGCCAAGCCGGAAGACCAGGGTGCCGGCGACCAGGGCCTGATGTTCGGCTACGCCAGCAACGAGACCGACGTGCTGATGCCGGCCCCGATCACCTTCTCGCACCAGTTGGTTCAACGCCAGGCCGAGGCCCGTAAATCCGGGCTGCTGCCTTGGCTGCGCCCGGACGCCAAGTCCCAGGTGACCTGCCGTTACGAAGGCGGTAAGGTGGTCGGTATCGATGCCGTCGTCCTGTCGACCCAGCACAACCCCGATGTGTCCTACAAAGACCTGCGCGAAGGCGTGATGGAACTGATCGTCAAGCACGTGCTGCCTGCCGAGTTGCTGTCCAAGGACACCCAGTTCCACATCAACCCGACCGGCCAGTTCATCATCGGCGGCCCGGTGGGCGACTGCGGCCTGACCGGTCGCAAGATCATCGTCGACAGCTACGGCGGCATGGCCCGTCACGGCGGCGGCGCGTTCTCCGGCAAGGACCCTTCGAAGGTTGACCGTTCGGCGGCCTACGCCGGCCGTTATGTCGCCAAGAACATCGTCGCCGCCGGCCTGGCCGAGCGCTGCGAGATCCAGGTGTCCTACGCCATTGGCGTGGCCCAGCCTACGTCGATCTCGCTGAATACCTTCGGCACCGGCAAGATCGGCGATGACAAGATCATCAATCTGGTCCGTGAAGTGTTCGACCTGCGTCCATACGCCATCACCACCATGCTCGACCTGCTGCACCCGATGTACCAGGACACTGCAGCCTATGGCCACTTCGGTCGTACGCCGCAGATCAAAACCGTGGGTGACGATACCTTCACCACCTTCACCTGGGAAAAAACCGACCGCGCCGACGCCCTGCGCGCCGCTGCCGGCCTGTAATACCCGCGTGTAAAGAAAAGCCCCTGGCGACTGTGCCGTCAGGGGCTTTTTCATGCCTGGCTCTTGAGGCGAGAGAATTTATCTGTGGGAGCAAGGCTTGCCCGCGATGAGGACAACGCGGTCCCATCGGTGACGAGGCGCCTGTATCGCGGGCAAGCCTTGCTCCCACAAACTCCCTCGCCATGGCGCTCAGGTCCTTCGTGCCACCAGCAAAAACGAAGCCGCACTGGCCAGCAGCCCCGCACACATCCGATTGAACAGGCGCTTGCCACTGGGCCGGGCAAACAGCCGCCGCGCGTAAATACCCATGTAGCAATACAAGCCGATGGCGATGCACTCCAGCGCCAGGAACAAACCACCCAGCACGGCGAATTGTTGGGTGACGGTGCCTGTACGGTCGACGAATTGTGGCAGGAACGCGGTAAACAACAGAATCGCCTTCGGATTGCCGATCGCCACCAGGAACTCCTGGCGCGCCAGGCCGGCCCGGCTCATCGACGCGACCGCGGCTTCGCTACCGGCCTCGGGCTGGGCCCGCCACAATTGCACCGCCAAATAGAACAGGTAACCGGCACCGACGAGCTTGATCCCCAGGAACAGCAACTCCGAGGTGTGCAGCACGGCGGTAAGCCCCACCGCTGCCAGGGCGATCATGATCGCAAATGCCAGCAATCGACCAATGCCGCCGCTGCACGCCCGGACGAAGCCATAACGCGAGGCGTTACTGATGGACAGCAGGTTGTTCGGCCCCGGCGCCATGTTCAGCGCAAAGCAGGCCGGGATGAAAACAGCGAGCGTCGACAGTTCCATCGGGAGCATTCCAGGCAGCGGCGAATCGAAAACCCATTCTGCGCCGGCCGCTGACGAGGGCAAAGCACAGTTGCGCGGCTAAATCACCTCGCACTGTACCGCCGCAACTTCGCCACCAGGCCCCGCAAAATCCGGTAACGCTCCAGGCCTCGCAACTTCCACGACAGTGGCTAGCCTTCAGTACTCAACCAAGCAAGGATGCTTTGATGCCACCGTTTTTGTATGCACTCGCCTGTCTTGTATTCATTGCCATTCCTGCGATTGCCGCGCCCTGTCCCGATTGGCCCACTGAACGCGCCCGGGCCGAGATCGCCGCGCTGCAACAGCAAATCGACACCTGGGACGACAGTTATCACCGCCTCGGCCAATCCCTGGTGGCCGACGAATTGTATGATCAATCCCGCACACAGTTGGGCCAGTGGCGCCGCTGCTTCAACCTCGCAGCCCCCGAAGATCCGCTGCGTTCAGTGGGCGCAAAGGTGCCGCACCCCGTTATCCATACGGGCCTGGAAAAACTGAAGGATGCCGACGCCGTGGGGGCCTGGCTGCACGGTCGAGAGGACGTCTGGGCCCAGCCGAAAGTCGACGGCGTGGCGGTAACCCTGGTCTATCGCAAGGGTCGCCTGCATCAGGCAATCAGCCGTGGCGATGGCGTCCTCGGACATGACTGGACCACCAATGCGCGCAAGATCGGCGCCATCCCGCAACAACTGCGCCAGCCCGTAGACCTGGTCGTCCAGGGCGAGTTGTACTGGCGCCTGGAGGCTCATGTCCAAGCCAGCAGCGGCAGCGTGAACGCCCGCGGGACCATGGCAGGCTTGATGGCACGCAGCAATTTGACGGTACACGATGGGGTATCTATCGGCCTGTTTGTCTGGGACTGGCCGGAAGGGCCGGAGACCCTGCCCGAGCGAATGGCCGCGCTGAACGCGTTGGGCTTCGCTGACACCCTCGACTACAACCAACCTGTGCGGACATTGGTCGATGCCGAGCAGTGGCGCGATCACTGGTACCGCACACCGCTGCCATTCGCCAGCGACGGGATCGTCCTGCACCAGAGCCGCCGCCCACCCGCCGACCGCTGGCAGGCCAGGGCGCCGTTCTGGAGCGTGGCCTGGAAATACCCGTATGCCCAGGCGCTGGCCGAAGTGCGCAAGGTGCACTTCAAGGTCGGGCGTACCGGGCGCATCACGCCCGTACTGGAGCTTGAACGCATCCGGCTCGACGACCGGTGGATTCGCCGGGTAAGTGTCAGTTCCCTCAAGCGTTGGGAGGAAATGGACATTCGCCCCGGCGACCGGGTCGCTATCAGCCTGGCCGGGCTGACCATCCCACGGCTCGACAGCGTCGTGCTGCGCAGCGTCGAGCGGCAGGACCTCAACGCCCCTGCGGCAGCCGATTATCACTTCTTGAGTTGCTGGCAACCGACAACCGGCTGTGAAAGCCAATTCCTCGCACGACTGGGCTGGCTGAGCGGCAAACACGGGCTCGCCCTGCCCCATGTCGGCCCCGGCACCTGGGAAAAACTGCTGGCCGCCGGACGACTCGACGGATTGCTGGATTGGATGACCCTCGATGCCGCCGAGCTTGCTAACATTGCCGGCTTTGGCGAACGCAGTAGCAGCCGCCTGCTCGCCAGCCTGGACAGCGCCCGGCAACGCCCTTTCGAGCAATGGCTCAAGGCCCTGGGCCTGCCGCCCGCGGGTGAGGCCCGGCTGGAGGGACCGTGGCGGGTGCTGGCCGAGCGCACTACCGAACAATGGCAAGCCGAGGCCGGCATCGGACCGGAACGCGCCGCGCAACTGAGCGCATTTTTTCGCGACCCGCAGGTGCTGGCCTTGAGTGACGAACTACGCTCCGCCGGGGTCGACGGTTTTTAATCCGGGCCCTGTGTGGTTGAACCCAAGGGGCAAGCATGCGTTCCAACAGCGCATCTGTACCGACCGCTCGCGATTTTTTACGGAGTTGCTATGAATTTCCTGTCCCCCGTTGCCCTGCTGGTTTTATGCAGCGCCATGGCCGCCCCTTTGATGGCGGACGAGCAAACCCCGGAGCTCACCGGCTGCGCGGCCAAGCGCCAGGGCATCATCAACCAGATCGAACTGGCCAAGTCCCGTGGCAACCAGGACCAGCAGGCTGGCCTGGAAACCGCGTTGAGTGAAGTCACCAGCCATTGCACCGATGCATCCCTGCGCAAGGAGCGTGAAAACAAGGTGCTCGATGCCAAGCACGAGGTCAGTCGGCGTCAGGCCGACCTGGAAAAGGCCATGAAGAAAGGCGACGCCGAGCGGATCAACAAACGCAAGGACAAGCTGGCGGCCTCCCGCAAGGAACTGCAGGAAGCGGTGGATGAGTTGGATAAGTGAACATTGACAAGATCGCGGCCTCCTACAGGTTGAATGCGATCCCCTGTAATTGGAACTGGCGAAGCCTGCGATCTTTCAAGACATGTCAATGATCCCGAAATTCCTTGTGACAGGCGCTGCACGCATCCTCGACCTTTTGCACCGCCGGCCCCAAGTAACTGGCCTTGTAGGGTTGGACGTTGCTGGCAATTACCAACTCACCGGTGGCGGCTTCAAGGTTACGGGCCAGCTCCTGGAAACGCGCCTGCTTTTGCCAGACATCATCCAGGGCGCTGGTGTGGTCTTGCTCGCGCACCTGCGGGAAGTGCTTCCACGGTTCATGGGAGAGTTGACCCAGTTGCATCGCACCCTCGGCGAATCGTGCGCCATCGAACGGGACTCGACCGCGCAACATGCCGCCCAACTCTTCGTTGGTCTTGAGCATCTGCTTGAAGATCGCCTTGCGCTGGCCAAGGGGAGAATTGGGATCGACGCCGCCACAGGCGGACAACATCAGGCAGGCCAGCACGGCCATGGAAAATCGTTTTACAAACATCTTGGCCTCGGGACAGGAAACGGCAGTTAGTATCCTCGGGTCATCGGTAAAGACCAATGCCCCTATCAACAATACGGGTTGTTCGAGCACCTGACAGCGCCCGGATGACTGCAAAGGAAATCTTCATGAACAGCCGCATCAAGACCTGGCACAAAGGCCTGGCATTGACCCTACCGCTGATCGCACTGTTGGCCGGTTGTAATCGCGGCGAAAAGGTCGAAGCACCTCAGACCCACGCCCTCGCCACCTATGTCAGCGCACCGTGGGAGGCGCTGCCGTCGGTGTCCGATGCAGACCTGCTGGCCGGTTTCGGCTCCTGGCGCAGTGCCTGCACCCGGCTCAAGGCCGATGCGACCTGGGGCCCGACCTGCGCGGCAGCGGCCAATGTGCCGCAAACCCCACAGGATGTACGCAATTTCCTGAAACAAAACCTGGACGTCTATGGCCTGCGCTCAGGGGACAACAGCCCCAACGGCCTGATTACCGGCTATTACGAGCCGGTCTACCCCGGCAGTCTCACCCAGACCGCCACGGCGAATATCCCGGTCTACGGTGTGCCGGAGGACATGATCGTTGTGTCGCTGGACAGCATTTACCCTGAGCTCAAGGGCAAACGCCTGCGTGGCCGCCTCGAAGGCCGGGTGCTCAAGCCATACGACGACGCGGCCACCATCGAAACCAACGGGGTGAAGGCGCCGGTCATCGCCTGGCTGACCGACCCCATGAACCTGCAATTCCTGCAAATCCAGGGTTCGGGACGTATTCGACTCGCCGATGGCCGCCAACTGCGCATCGGTTATGCCGACCAGAACGGCCACCCTTACCGCCCCATCGGGCGCTGGCTGGTTGAACAGGGCGAGCTGAAGAAAGAAGACGTGACCATGGGCACCATCAGTGCCTGGGCCAAGGCCAACCCGAACCGTATTCCCGAATTGCTGGGCAGCAACCCCAGCTACGTGTTCTTCAACCGTAACCCCGACAGCAACGAAGGCCCGCGAGGCTCGCTGAATGTACCGCTGACAGCCGGCTACAGCGTGGCGGTGGACCGCAAGGTGATTCCGCTGGGCAGCCTGCTGTGGCTATCCACCACGCGCCCTGACGGCAGCACCTTGAACCGGCCCGTCGCCGCCCAGGACACTGGTGGTGCAATTGCCGGTGAAGTGCGGGCGGACCTGTTCTGGGGCACGGGCGAGGCGGCCGGGCAACTGGCCGGGGACATGAAGCAACAGGGCCAGATCTGGATGCTCTGGCCCAAGGGCATGGCGTTGCCGCAAGTGCCGCAGGTGGCGAATGCGGTGACCGCCAATCCCTAAAGAGATGCGTTGATTGTCCCGGCCCCATCGCGAGCAAGCCCGCTCCCACAGTTGATCTCAGTGAACACAATATTTGTGAGCGACCTGAGATCAGTGTGGGAGCGGGCTTGCTCGCGAAGAGGCCCGCACAGACGCCAGAAACTCACCAGCCAGGCTCAGACCGAAACAAAGAAGAAACTCAAGACCAACCCCACCCCCACGAACCACACCAGCGAACGCAGGATCGCCCAGTCCGCCAGATAGCAAATGATGTAGAGCAGGCGACTGGTGATGAACAGCACCGCCAGCACATTGATGGTCACCAGCTCGGCATTGCCGGCCAGGTGCGCGACGATCACGGCGGCGGCGAAAAACGGGCTGATTTCAAAGCTGTTCAGTTGCGCAGCGAAAGCGCGCCGGGGAGCACCTTCGAGTGAGTCGAGAAAATCCCGAGGGTCGTGGTTATCCCGTAACCGGTATCTGCCACCGGCCTTGGCGATCCCGACACACAGGTAAGGCAGGAGAAAGGCAATCAAAATACACCACAGGGCAACCGTCATTGACGCAGTTCCTTCTTTGAGTTTTATAGAAAATCGCGAGTCCGGACACTGGTCAGAACTTCATCACCAGCATGCCAACCAACACCAGCCCGCAGGCTAAGAGCCGCGGCAAGCCAAAAGGTTCTTTCAGGTAACGCATGCCGAACAGCACCACCAGGATCACGCTGATCTCCCGCAGCGCCGCCGCTTCGGCGATCGAGCCCAGTTGCATGGCCCACAGCACCAGAGCGTAGCTGAACAATACGCAGAATCCGACCGCCAACCCCAACCGCCACTGCTCACGCCAGAACCGCATGAAGGCCGGCCGCTTGCTCACCAGCGCCAGCAACGGGAACGGCCAGGCACTGAGCAGCGTGACCCAGACCAGGTAATCCAGCGGATGGGACCAGCGCCGCAGAGCGTGACCGTCGATATAGGTGTAGCAACCGATGCACAGGCCAATCAGCGCCACCACCGGCAGCATCGACCAGGGCAGCCGCTCGCCACCGCCGCCCTGCCACAACAGGCAAAGCATGCCGAACGGGATCAGCAAAATGCCGATGACCTGCTGGGTCGTCAGCGCTTCACCGGCGAACATAAATGTCAGCGCCAGCACCACCAGCGGCGACAGGCCGCGCATCAGCGGATAGACCAGCCCCAGGTCACCGACCCGATACGCCTGGATCAGCAAATAGCGATAGAGCAGCTCGAACGCCGCCGACGCCAGGATCCACGGCCAGATCTCCAACGGCGGCAAGGCCACGAAACCCAGTGCCAGCGCGACGAACAGCAAGGCGACGCTGTCCATGCACGCCACCACCAGCAAACGCTCGCCACTGAACTTGATCAGCGTATTCCACGCCGCATGCAACAGCGCTGCTACCAACACCAAGGCCGTCGCAAGCACGGCACGCTCCTTGTCCCCGATCCTACGATCATCGGGCTCATGAATTGATTCGCTATCGTTTATACTGCAAACCGACCACGCCGCACTCAGTTGCGCATACACCTATTCCAATAATCTCGCTGTTGCCCCGCTCATTCGAAGGGGGGCGCCGGCATGCGTATGCCTGATCAGAGCGTCAAGACTACAGACAGAGACCTTGCGCATGCCACTCGCCTTGCTTGCTTTGGCCGTCGCCGCTTTCGGCATCGGCACGACTGAATTCGTCATCATGGGCCTGTTGCCCGATGTCGCCCGGGACCTGGCCGTAAGCATCCCCCAGGCCGGCCTGCTGATCACTGGCTACGCCCTGGGCGTGGTGTTCGGCGCGCCGATCCTGGCGATTGGCACCGCCAACATGCCACGCAAGGCCACGCTGCTGGGCATGACCCTGATGTTCATCCTCGGCAACGTGCTCTGCGCCCTGGCGCCGAACTACGCCACGCTGATGGCCGCCCGGGTCATTACTGCGCTGTGCCACGGAGCGTTCTTTGGCATCGGTTCGGTGGTGGCGGCCGGGTTGGTGGCGCCGAACAAACGGGCCCAGGCGATTGCCATGATGTTCACCGGCCTGACCCTGGCCAACGTGCTGGGCGTACCGTTGGGCACGGCCCTGGGGCAATACGCCGGCTGGCGTTCGACGTTCTGGGCGGTATCGGTGATCGGCGTGATCGCCGCCATCGCCCAATGGGTCTGGCTGCCCAAGGAAATCCCCATGGACAAAGCCAACCTGGCCAGCGAGTTCAAGGTGCTGGGCAAGGTCAACGTGTTGCTCGCCCTGGGCATGAGCGTGCTGGCCTCCACCAGTTTGTTCAGCGTGTTCACCTACATCGCGCCGATCCTGCAGGATATCACCGGTGTCAGCCCCCACGGCATCACTGTCATGTTGCTGTTGTTCGGCGTCGGCCTGACGGCGGGCAGCTTCCTTGGCGGACGCCTGGCGGACCGGCGCCTGCTGCCTGCGCTGGTGGCCATGGCCTTGGCCGTGGTGCTGGTGCTGGCCGCGTTCAGCCAGACCAGCCGGTCGGTGATCCCGGCGGCAATTACCCTGGTGCTGTGGGGCGTCTTCGCCTTCGCCCTGTGCCCGATCCTGCAATTGCTGATCATCGACCAAGCCCACGAAGCACCGAACCTCGGCTCGACCCTGAACCAGAGTGCCTTCAACCTCGGCAACGCAGCCGGGGCGTGGATGGGTGGGTTGGTCGTCGCCAGTGGTGCCGACCTGGCGGATTTGCCGTGGACCGGGGCATTCGTCAGCGGCCTCACGGTATTGACCGCCTTGTTCTTTATCCAACGACAGCGACGCTTGGCGGCCGTCGTTGTTTGAGGGCCTGGGAAATCGGCGCTTCCCATGAGTGAAGGGGCGACGCTTTCAGTAAGAATGTTTCCCCATTCGTGCGGGCTGTTTTTACCTGTCGTCCAGAAGCCTTGTTCCAGAGCGCCTGCCATTAAAATCCGCCGAGGGCTGTTCGCAGCCGGCGGATGTTTATCCAATTAAGTCGCAACGCAATCAGCCTGCAGATTTTGCTTAGAGTTCGGCCCCCACACTCGGTACAAGGACGAACCAGAATGCCAGGCCCAATCTCGCAACAATCCCTCCCCCCTAGCTCTCTCAAGAACAGCGACCAGACCGTAAAACAGGCGAATCCCGGAAATGCCTGCCTACTGGTAGACCGCGCTACAGACCGGTCTATATCCATCATTCGATATGGCGACGGTAGCGTCGAAGTCACTATGGATCGCCCCACCATTAGCGACCTGATCCTCAGTGGTGGTGGCGCCAAGGGAGCGGCCTATTCCGGACTCCTCAAAACCCTCGAAGCCAACGGCCTCATGGACAATATCAGAACGATTTCAGGCTCTTCTGCAGGGGCCATATCGGCCGCCGTACTCGCAAGCGGCATGAGTCACGCGCGTTTCGACCAGATTCTTGACGATATTCCCCTCACGTCGTTGCTCGACAGCACCAACGTTATCGTTAAAGCACTCCAGAATGTCTCGTCGAAGCTGGGCGAAAAACTGAAAAACGTTCCGCTGGCGCAATTGCTGTGTGATCTGTTGCCACGCCTGGGTTCCAAGGGGATGCCGCTGGAGAACTTGATCCGGGAGGAATCCTGCAAGGCGCTTCTACAACACTGCAAAGATCACCCGGAACCTCTTTCCGAAAAAGCGCAACAAGCCGTTGCCAATGTGAGACGGAACGAATACGTCACCTTCGCTGACCTGGCCGTCCTGAGCAAAGAAATCCCACCGATCAAGACCGTGGAAATCACCGGCACCGCCATGTTCGAGGAAGACACGCAATTGCTGGTGTTCAGCGAGAAGACCACGCCTGACATGGACATTGCCGTGGCAGCGCTTATCTCCGCGTCGCTGCCGGTGGTGTTCAGCAAGCTGACCCAGCAAGGACTACCCTTCCAACAGAATGATGAGAAACGCACTGAAACCACGGCGTTTGCCGATGGCGGCATCCTGAACAACACACCGGTACCTGACATCTATAATCCGGCGACCTCCATGAGCCCGATCCCGGACAGAGAGTCTTTGATCCTGATATTCGAGGCGGAAGAATCGAACCAGGAAAACCAGCGAGGCACGGGCATCACGGCCCTGATCGACAAATTTCTCAATGCACCCCATACGGCCAGCTCTGTATGGAATGCCGAACAACTGAAGCGCTTTGCTGACCAGACCGTCGTGGTGCCGCTGAAATCCAATAAAGGTGATTACCGCGGCCTGTTGAGCGGGACAGTCAACTTCAGCATGTCCAAGGAGATCAAGGATCATCTCCAGGAAGAACTGCGCAAGAAAGTCCAAACCCATCTGGACGAGCACAACGCCACTCGACAAACCTTTTGGTTTGACTCAATCGAGGATGCGCTGTTGGCGTTGGGTGACAAGGAATTCGAGCAACTGAGCCTAGAACTGGAGGACGACGAAACCTGCGCCGAGGCGATCACCTTCAGGCACCACGCACAACGAGCGTTGGCGCAATTGAAGGAAGCGATCCAAGAGGCCAACAAGGCATCCACCAAACTTGAACCCACCCCACCGATGCACATGGCCATCTGGACCCTCGATCAGCTTGCGGACCAGCCCGGCAGGCTGGAATGGCTGGCAAAACGCCTCAATCACGGCAATGACCCGGACTTCATGCAGTTCCTCCAGGCCACCGCCGAGTGGGACAGAGGCGCGCCCAGCGCCATTTCCGAGGTGACCGGTTACGCCGTCGAGAAAATGCACCTGCACGACATTGCCACACGTATATCTAACGTCGTGCAACATGTGCTGAATCCCGCATGCTTTCTCGGCGGCCAACCCGACGCGAACATCAAGTTGATAAAAGGAGTCATCCGGGACCTGCTGGAACTGCAAGATCCAAAAGCATCCAAAAATTCGCTGGAGCAGAAGATCGCATTCAACAATTCACTTGAACGGGTTATCGCGAATTACAGGTCGCGCTACACCGGGATGCTTGATCCAAAGTCAACAACCCTCAAGATCTTGCGCAACATGCTATTCAAATAACCGCCTACTCCGAGTCAATGCGCTGCGCAGGCTTATCTGGGCGCTTATCTTTGGGCAGGCCCACTTCACTGCGGATCTGCGCATGGCTGATCAACGCAAAGATAAAACTTCCACCGACGATGTTGCCTGCCAACGTCGGCCCGGCAAACACCATCCAGAAATCCTCCCAGGACAACTGGCCGGCAAACACCAGGTAGGACACTTCGGCCGAGCCGACGACGATGTGGGTGAAATCCCCGAGCGCCATGAGGTAGGTGATCAGAATGATGATCCACATCTTGGCGCTTTCCATGGACGGGATCATCCAGACCATGGTGGCGATCATCCAGCCGGAAATGATGCCCTTGGCGAACATCTGGCCGGTGTCGTTCTCCATGACCTTGCGGCCGATCTCCAGGAAAGCCTGGTCGGTGCGCTGATCGAAGATCGGCAAGTGCAACATCACGTAGGCCACCAGCAAGGTGCCGCACAGGTTGCCCACCAGCACCACGCCCCAGAGCCGCAACAGCCGGCCGAAGTTGCCCAGCGTGGGTTTGCTCATGATCGGCAGCACGGCGGTCAGGGTGTTTTCGGTGAACAGTTGCTGGCGGGCCAGGATCACCGCGAGAAAGCCGGCGCAGTAACCGAAACTGGCGATCACCTTGAAGCCTTCGTGGTCCGGCAGCCGGGAGTTGAGCAAGCCCATCGCCATCAGCGACAGGCCCATGGTCAACCCCGCCGCCAGGGCCGACCACCAGAGCGCGGCGATACTGCGCTCCAGCTCCTGATTGCCCTGGGTGCGGATGATTTCGTGCAGCACCGCAGCCCGCGGTGGCTGGTTGCGGTCGACTTCGTGCTGTTCCTGAGCCGAAAGGTCAGGGGTCTTGCCTTCTTCATGAGTGTCCATACAGCTCCTGAACCGGTGGCGTGATGTACCTACGACACGCGGCGATCAGCGCTGTTCAGTGCCGACCTGGACATACATGTGGGAGCGAGCTTGCTCGCGATGGCAGCACCGCCGATCTCACTCGACCACATCGTCCTTGAACTGATCCTTGACGTATGTGATCTCGGTCCGCCCATGAGGCGCGGGCAAGCCATCTTCGCCAAGGTTGACGAAGACCATCTTCTCCACGGTCAGGATGCTCTTGCGGGTGATTTTGTTGCGCACCTCGCAGGTCAGCGTGATGGAAGTACGACCAAACTCGGTGGCGGTGATGCCCAGTTCGATGATGTCACCCTGGCGCGAAGCGCTGACGAAATTGATTTCCGAGATGTATTTGGTGACCACGCGCTGGTTGCCGAGCTGGACGATGGCATAGATCGCCGCCTCCTCGTCGATCCAGCGCAACAGGCTGCCGCCGAACAGCGTGCCGTTGGGGTTGAGGTCTTCGGGCTTGACCCATTTGCGGGTGTGGAAATTCATGATCACTCCTGAGTGTCTGGCCGTTGGATTGCTGCATCATGGCAGACCGCACGGCCAGGCTCTACGTCGTGGGCCCTATGACGGTCATCGGCAATTTCGATTTGCCGACAGAAACCCTTTTGGAAGATCCGATTAGCCCGTTATAATCGCCACCGTTTTACCTCGGTCCACGCTTTGGACCGTTCCCGCCACCTGTCCGAGGGGCGCTGCAGCAGGCTCGACCTGTCAGGCTCGGATGGGGCGTTGTTTGTACGGGGGCTCCCCGCACGGACACTAAACGCACAACGGCGCCCATTCGCATACATTACGAATGGAGACTCTTCATGAGCGCTGTTATCACGCCTGCCGATTTTACCGACTACAAAGTCGCCGACATGTCCCTGGCTGCCTGGGGCCGTCGCGAAATCATCATCGCCGAATCCGAAATGCCAGCCCTGATGGGCCTGCGCCGCAAGTACTCTGGCGAACAGCCATTGAAAGGCGCAAAAATCCTCGGCTGCATCCACATGACCATCCAGACCGCCGTGCTGATCGAAACCCTGGTTGCCCTGGGTGCCGAAGTGCGTTGGTCGTCCTGCAACATCTTCTCGACCCAGGACCAGGCCGCTGCCGCCATCGCTGCCGCCGGCATCCCGGTATTCGCCTGGAAAGGCGAGACCGAGCAAGAGTACGAGTGGTGCCTGGAGCAGACCATCCTCAAGGATGGCCAGCCGTGGGACACCAACATGATCCTCGACGACGGCGGCGACCTGACCGAGCTGCTGCACAAGAAGTACGCAGCCGTGCTGGAAAACGTCCACGGCGTGACCGAAGAGACCACCACTGGCGTGCACCGCCTGCTGGACATGCTGGCCAAGGGCGAACTGAAAATCCCGGCCATCAACGTCAACGACTCGGTGACCAAGAGCAAGAACGACAACAAGTACGGTTGCCGTCACAGCCTCAACGACGCCATCAAGCGCGGCACCGACCACCTGTTGTCGGGCAAGCAGGCGCTGGTGATCGGCTACGGTGACGTGGGCAAGGGTTCGGCCCAGTCCCTGCGTCAGGAAGGCATGATCGTCAAGGTCTCCGAAGTCGATCCGATCTGTGCCATGCAGGCCTGCATGGACGGCTTCGAGCTGGTTTCGCCGTTCGTCGACGGGATCAACGACGGCTCCGAAGCCAGCATCGACAAGGCCCTGCTGGGCAAGATCGACCTGATCGTGACCACCACCGGCAACGTCAATGTCTGCGATGCCAACATGCTCAAGGCCCTGAAGAAGCGCGCCGTGGTCTGCAACATCGGTCACTTCGACAATGAAATCGACACCGCTTTCATGCGCAAGAACTGGGCATGGGAAGAAGTGAAGCCGCAGGTCCACAAGGTGCACCGCACCGGCACTGGCAGCTTCGACCCACAGAACGACGACTACCTGATCCTGCTGGCCGAAGGCCGCCTGGTTAACCTGGGTAACGCCACTGGCCACCCAAGCCGCATCATGGACGGTTCGTTCGCCAACCAGGTCCTGGCCCAGATCTTCCTGTTCGGCCAGAAATACGCCGACCTGTCGCCAGCCCAGAAAGCCGAGCGCCTGACCGTGGAAGTACTGCCCAAGAAACTCGACGAAGAAGTGGCCCTGGAAATGGTCCGCGGCTTCGGCGGCGTGGTCACCCAACTGACCAAGCAACAGGCTGACTACATCGGCGTCACCGTCGAAGGCCCGTTCAAGCCGCACGCTTACCGCTACTGATCGGCGCTATTGCCTGCTCTCCCTGTGGGAGCGGGCTGTGTGGGAGCAAGGCTTGCCCGCGATGAAAACGCCGCGGTCTCTCGAGGACCGCAGCGCCTGGATCGCGAGCAAGCTTTGCTCCCACACAGCCCACTCCCACATTGTGATGCGCAAGGCGTCCAGGCTTACGAGTTTCCAAGGATATGACCATGTCCCAAGACCGTCGCTACAGCTTCGAGTTCTTCCCGACGAAGACCGATGCTGGGCATGAAAAACTGATCGCCACTGCCCGTCAGCTGGCCAGCTACAACCCCGACTTCTTCTCCTGCACCTATGGCGCTGGCGGTTCGACCCGTGACCGCACCCTGAACACCGTGTTGCAGCTCGAAAGCGAAGTCAAAGTCCCGGCCGCCCCTCACCTGTCCTGCGTGGGTGATAGCAAGGACGACCTGCGAAGCCTGCTGACCCAGTACAAGGCCGCCGGCATCAAGCGCATCGTTGCCCTGCGCGGCGACCTGCCGTCAGGCATGGGCATGGCCAGCGGCGAGCTGCGCCACGCCAACGAACTGGTTGAATTCATTCGTGAAGAAACCGGCGATCACTTCCACATCGAAGTGGCTGCGTATCCGGAAATGCACCCCCAGGCGCGCAATTTCGAAGACGATCTGCGCAACTTCGTGCGCAAGGCCAACGCTGGCGCCAGCAGCGCGATCACCCAGTACTTCTTCAACGCCGACAGTTACTTCTACTTCGTCGAGCGCATACGCCAGTTGGGCGTCGACATTCCTGTCGTACCGGGAATCATGCCGATCACCAACTACAGCAAGCTGGCGCGCTTCTCTGACGCGTGCGGTGCAGAAATCCCACGCTGGATCCGCAAGCAACTGGAAGCCTACGGCGACGACTCCTCCAGCATCCAAAGCTTCGGCGAGGAAGTCATCACGCAAATGTGTGAGCGCCTGCTGCAAGGCGGTGCACCGGGGCTGCATTTCTATACCCTAAACCAGGCCGAACCCAGCCTTGCGGTATGGAACAACCTCAAGCTGCCGCGCTGAATGACTTAATGCGGTGGTACAAAGAGGCCTTGGCGAACACCAAGGCCTTTTTCATTCAGTGATCGAGCCCTACCCTGCAATGCGCTTGCATCGGTGATTGCCGCCGAGCCATCCATGAACACCGCAGGCAGGCAAAGGGTGACTGAGGCGCAGGCCAGAGCCCTCTAGCTATTTGATGAGCTCTCGTCGTAACCTCAGGCCATGCCCGTCATTGTCCAACTGCTGACCGCCCTTCTTTTCCTGTGCCTGAGCATGACTGCCCGGGCCGAAAAGTTGCGCATTGTCACCGAACCCTGGGCCCCGTACGTCTACGAAGAGAACGGCAAGATGCTCGGCCTGGACTACGAAACCACGGCCATTGTGTTCAAGCGCCTGGGTATCGATGTGGAATGGCAGTTCCTGCCGTGGAAGCGCTGCCTGGCGATGCTGGAGCAAGGGTTGGCGGACGGTGCGCTGGACATTTTCCACAGCAATGAACGCGATTCCACGCTGCTTTACCCCAGCGAACCGCTGTCGGACGTGGAGTTCGTGATGTTCTACGCCAATGCCCGACCCCACCCGTTCCGCACGCTCGATGACCTGGACGGCCTGACCGTCGGCACCTCGCCCGGCTATCTGTACAGCCAGGCCTTCAGTGAGTCGACGCTGTTCGCCCGTGAAACCGCGCCCACCCACGAAGCCAATTTCGGCAAGCTGCAACTGGGTCGGATCGACCTGCTCATCACCGACCGCAGGGTCGGCCGACATGTGCTCGAACAAATGCAGTTGGGCGACCAAATTACCGAAAACCCGATGGTCGTGAGTCGTCAAAGCCAATATCTGGCGGTTCGGCGCAGTGCCGGGATGGATTTGCTGGTGCAACGCTTCAGCGCCGAACTCAAGCGCTTCAAGCGCGAACCGGCCTATGCCGAACTGAGCGCTCGCTACGGCGCAGGCCCAGCGGCCAAGGTCACCTCGCCCGGCCAGATCAACGTTGAAATAAACCGTTGAGCAGCAGGAAAGCGGCGCGCGGCGTTTGCTCTGTTATACTCCGGCCTTCCCGCCAGGCTCACGCCCGGACGCCCGGTCTTGCAAAAGGCATCCCGACACCGCTACAGCGCCGCCTACAGCCCGCGCGAGCCTTGTCCGGACCCGCCTTCGAGGCCCGGCAGGACCGGACGGGATGACGTCTTTTGGTTGAACGTCATTCGCGCCCGGCAAGACTATCCCATTGGGCCAGGCCCTCACTAAAACAGGATTACTCATGTCCTTTGCTTCCCTCGGTCTCTCCGAGGCTTTAGTCGGCGCCATCGAAGCCGCCGGCTATACCCAGCCTACCCCGGTGCAACAGCGGGCCATTCCCGCCGTGTTGCAAGGTCGCGACCTGATGGTCGCGGCGCAGACAGGTACTGGTAAAACCGGCGGTTTCGCCCTTCCGATCCTGGAGCGGTTGTTTCCCAACGGTCACCCAGACAAATCCCAGCGTCATGGCCCGCGCCAACCGCGCGTACTGGTCTTGACCCCTACCCGCGAACTGGCGGCCCAGGTTCACGAGAGCTTCAAGGTCTACGCTCGCGACCTGAAGTTCGTCAGCGCCTGCATTTTTGGCGGCGTGGGCATGAACCCCCAGGTCCAGGCCATGTCCCGTGGCGTCGATGTACTGGTCGCCTGCCCCGGTCGCCTGCTGGACCTGGCCGGCCAGGGCAGCGTCGACTTGTCCCACGTTGAAATCCTCGTGCTGGACGAAGCCGACCGCATGCTCGACATGGGCTTTGTCCATGACGTGAAGAAAGTCCTCGCCCGTCTGCCCGCCAAGCGTCAGAACCTGCTGTTTTCGGCGACGTTCTCCAAGGACATCACCGACCTGGCCGGCAAGCTGCTGCACAACCCGGAGCGCATCGAAGTCACGCCACCGAACACCACGGTCGAGCGCATCGAGCAACGCGTATTCCGCCTGGCGGCTAGCCACAAGCGTGCCCTGCTCGCTCACCTGATTACCGCCGGTGCCTGGGAACAGGTCCTGGTGTTCACCCGCACCAAGCACGGCGCCAACCGCCTGGCCGAGTACCTGGACAAGCACGGCCTGCCGGCTGTGGCGATCCACGGCAACAAGAGCCAGAACGCCCGCACCAAGGCCCTCGCCGACTTCAAGGCCGGCGAAGTACGCATCCTGGTGGCCACTGATATCGCCGCCCGTGGCCTGGACATCGACCAGTTGCCTCACGTGGTCAACTTCGAGCTGCCAAACGTCGATGAAGACTACGTGCACCGTATCGGCCGTACTGGCCGGGCCGGTCGTTCGGGCGAAGCGATCTCGCTGGTCGCGCCGGACGAAGAAAAGCTGCTCAAAAGCATCGAGCGCATGACCAAGCAGAAAATTGCCGACGGCGACCTGATGGGCTTCGATGCCAGCACCATCGAGGCCGAGAAGCCTGAAGTGCGCGAACGTCCGGACGTGCGCAATCCGCGCAATGCCCGCGGCCCACGCGGCGACGGTCCGAATGGCGGCGGTGGTGGTGGCGGCCGCAAAGACAAAGGCAAGGACAAGGGCAAGGAAAAATCGGCCAGCAACAGCAATGGCCGCGGCGAACGCCCTGCCCGCGAGCAGAAGCCCCGCGAAGGCACACCCGCTCGTGAACAGCAGCGACCAGCCCCGCGCGCCGCAGCCGATCGTGCCCCGGACGAGTTCCTGGACGACGACGTCGACAACTTCGGTAACCGCGTCGACTACGTGCCGCAGCAGAAACCGGCCCAGGGTCGTGGTCGTC
>NZ_ATLN01000057.1:0-8813 GCF_000416195.1 Pseudomonas sp. CFII68 | reverse complement strand
GCGATGGCCAGGCCCAGTCCGTGACCGGCGGCGGTCTGGCCGGGGGCGCGGTAGAACGGCTCGGCCAATTGCCCCAGGTGTTCGGCCTCCACGCCTGGCCCGTGGTCGCGCACGCTGATCATGATCCGTTCGCCCTGGCGCGCCGCGCGCATTTCGATCGATTGCCCGGCCGGATTGAAGCGCTGGGCGTTGCGCAGCAGGTTGTCCACCGCTCGCTCGATCATGGTTGGCCAGCCCTTGAGGGTCAGGTCCGCCTCGGTTTCGAGCTGCACGGTTTGTTCCGGTGAGGCCAGTTGCGCATCTTTTTGCAGGGTGACCAGCAAGCCGTTGAGTTCCACCTCTTCGGCGCTGGCGTTGTCGGCATCGACCCGGGCCAACACCAGGATTTCGCTGATCAGTGCTTCCAGGCGATCGCATTCGCGGGTCAGGCGCGGCCAGAGCTTCTCACGCTCCTCAGGACTGGCCCGTTCAGCCAATGCCAGGGCAATGCGCAGCCGGGCCAGGGGCGAGCGCAGTTCGTGGGACACGTCGCGCAGCAGTTGTCGCTGGCTGGCGATCAAGCTTTGCAGGCGCGCGCCCATGCGGTTGAAGTCAGTGGCCAGTACACCGAATTCGTCCCGCCGGTTGGCCAGTTTGGCAAGGCTGTTCTGTTGGTAGGTGGCTTGCCCCAAGTCATGCACGGCGCCGCGCAGGCGACTCAGTGGCCGGGTGATGGAGAAGGTCACCAACAAGCTGAACAGGGTCAGCACCACCAACGCGATCCCTAGCGCACTGAGGGGCAAGAGCAGGCTCTCGCGGTGCCAGGCGTCCAGTTCAGGATGGGGAATACGGTAGATGAACAGGTAAGTGTCGCCGGTTTTGGCGCTGGTGAACTCGTCGGTCAGCCGCCGCCAGGGCAGGCGCTTTTGTCGTGCCTCGAAGGCGGCGGCGCGAGGTGGGAAGGTGCCGCGTACCACCGGGTCGCCGCTCTCGTTGAGCACCTGGACGTCGATGCGATATTGGCGCTTGCGTTGTTGCAGGATGTCCTGGGCGGCCTCTTCGCCCTGGCTTTCATAGGTTTGCGTCCACTCTTCGGCCAGGGTATTGAGGCCCGGGTGGCGGCTGAGGATCCAGGCGTCCTGGTTGAGCATGTGGCCCATCAGGATCGACAGGCCTGCAACCAGGGTGATGGCCAGCCAGAAACTGGCCAGGATGCGCCAGAACAATGAACGCACGGTAAATCCTCGAAAACAAAGAAAGCCCAACGGCGACTTGCCGTTGGGCTGGGGGCTTCAGTGCATTATTGCGCTTTTTGCGGCTGTTGCGCTTTCCAGGCCTTGAACTCAGCCCACTCGGCGCGACGCTCGGCCTGTTTCTTCTGGATCGCGTCGAACTCTTTCTGCTGTTCAGGCTTCAGCAGCCCGCGGATCTGGGCATCGATCTTCTGATGCCGGGCTTGCATTTCGTCCTGCATGGCTTTCTGGTCGGCTGGCGACAGCTTGGCCAGGTACTTGTCTACCAGCTCGCGTTGTTCGTGGCGCTGTTCGCCCATGATCCGGCGAATCTGCTGGCGCTGTTCGCGGCTCAGGTCCAGTTGGCTGTACGGGCCTTTGTCGTGCATCTGGCCGCCGTGGCGTGGGCCGTCCATTGGTCCCATCGGGCCGGCGCCTTCGGGCATGGCCATGGCGACGGTCGGCAGGGCGGCGGCGAACATCAGAGCGATAAGGGTCTTGCGCATGGTGTGTCTCCTTGTCTCATTCCCGGTCAGTTCCGGATGAGTGCAGATTACGGAGATCAAGGTCAGCGGCGGTCAGGGGAGGGTAAAGCTTGGGTAAAGACGGTTTGGTGCGGACCTGACAAATCTGCAGGGCCGAACACTAAACCCTGTGGAAGCAAGGCTTGCCCGCGATGAAGATAACGCGGTCTCTGAGGGAACCGAGGCGCCTGCATCGCGAGCAAGCTTTGCTCCCACAGCCCAGCAGGGCGGCGCCACAAGGGATCAGTGTCGTGCTTAGAGGCTGTAGTAATAGCCCCGGCTACGCAGCGCCACGATGCGCGGGCGGCCGTCGGGGTGGGGGCCGATTTTCTTGCGCAGGTTGCTCACGTGCATATCGAGGCTGCGGTCGTACAGGGTCAGCTTGCGGCCCAGGGCGATCTGCGCCAGTACCTGCTTGTCCAGCGGCTCGCCCGGCTGCTTGAGCAACGCTTCGAGCAGGCGGCTTTCGGAAACGGTGAGGGTCTGTTCCTGTTCATCGATGCTGACCACGCCACGCACCGGGCTGAAAGTCAGGTCACCCAGCTCGATCTGGCTGGACACCGCCGTCGGGTGGCTGCGGCGTAGCACGGCGCGCAGGCGGGCGGTCAGTTCGCGGGGGTCGCAGGGCTTGGCCAGGTAGTCATCGGCGCCCAGTTCCAGGCCGAGGATACGGTCCAGCGGTTCTCCCCGGGCCGACAGCATCAGCACCGGCAGCTCCGGGTGATCGTTGCGCAATTGCTTGAGCAGTTCCAGGCCACTGCCGTCGGGCAGCATCACGTCCAGTACCACGGCTGCCGGGGAGGTTTCGGCCAGGGCCTTGCGGGCACTTTGGCCATCGTGACAGGCCCGGACCTGAAAACCTTCCTGGCTCAACCAGCTTACGAGGAGCTCACACAGCTCCTGGTCATCGTCTATCAGTAACAGCTCGCTCATGACTCACTCAATTTAGCCATTGCCGACGTTGTCTACGTCCACCGCTGGCAAAGATACCGCACAGCAGGGCCAATAGCGCTACCCCGGCACCAATGACAAACCATTGCTGTTGATCGGTCAACAGGCGTGGCAGCGGGCTTGCCTGGGCTTCCTTGAGTTGCAGCTTCAGTCGCTGGTTTTCCTGGCGCAGCCTGGCCAGCAATGCGCTCTCGCGTGCACTGTCAGCGCTTTGCAATTGCTTGCTCAGTTCTTCACGCTGGCGTTCGCTGTCTTTCAAGCGTTGCTGCAGTTCGGCGATCTGGCCACCGGCGCTCAGGGACAAGGGCGCCGAATGACTGCCCTCGGTGCTCTCCTGGCCATGGGCGGGTGCCCCGATCGTCAACGTGACCAATAACAGGCACAACGGACCTTTGCGCATTGCAACTCCTGAATTCCAATCGAGATTAGACAGGTTGTCGGCAGGCAAATGAGAAAGATGAGCAACTGGGGGCAATGAGCCCTGAAGGCTCATCGCGCCAGGGGGATTTACGGCATGACTTGCTTGAATGGCTTGACCACGACATTGGCATAGACGCCGGCCACAACGAACGGGTCGGCCTCGGCCCACTGCTGCGCAGCGGCCAGGGAGTCGAACTCGACCACCATCAGGCTGCCACTGAAACCCGCGGCGCCCGGGTCATTGCTGTCCACCGCCGGATGCGGGCCGGCCAGCACTACGCGGCCTTCGTCCTGGAGTTTTTGCAGGCGCTCCAGGTGCGCGGGACGAGCGGCCTGGCGTTTTTCCAGGGAGTTGGCGACGTCGGTAGCAATGATTGCGTAGAGCATGTCAGTCCTCGGTTTTTGGCGTGGTGGGGTCGGCATCATGCAGATGACGGGACAGGTAGATACCCTGGCCAATCAGGAACAACAGCGTCATGCCCAGGCTACCGAAGACCTTGAAGTCGACCCAGTACTCCTGGAACGTGAACGCAACGAACAGGTTGGCGGCACCGCAGAACAGGAAGAACGCGATCCAGGCGATGTTCAACCGGGTCCAGATCAGTTCCGGCAGGTTGATGGCATGGCCCATGATGCGCTTGATCAGCAGGCGGTCACCGATGAAGTGGCTGCCGATGAAAGCGAGGGCGAACAGCCAGTTGACCACCGGGGCCTTCCATTTGAGGAAGGTTTCGCTGTGGAAGGCCAGGGTCAGGCTGCCGAACACGAGGCAGGCGATCAGGGTCAGCCACTGGCTCTTCTCCAGCTTGCGCTGGGACACGAACAGTGCGCCGTAGACCACCAGGGAGCTGATGATCAGCACTGCCGTGGCGCTGTAAATACCGCCTACAGTCAAGGAATGACCGGCGAAGTCGACGGCCCGGGGATCAAGTTTGTAGACGATGAAAAACAGCAGGAGCGGGATGAAGTCGATGAATTGTTTCACAGTGGCAGCCAGAAGCAGGATGTGGCGGCATAATAACAAACATCCTTGGCCGCGATAGGGCCAGCTGATTTGAGGTAACAAACTCTCGTGAATGTTGATTTGCACTGCCATAGCACGGCCTCCGATGGCGCCCTGGCGCCTGCGGTTCTGGTGGCGCGGGCGTTCGAGCACGGCGTGCGAGTCCTGGCCCTGACCGATCACGACACCCTCGAAGGCCTCGACGAGGCCCGCAGTGCCGCCACGGCGCTGGGCATGCAGCTGGTCAATGGGGTCGAGCTGTCCTGTACCTGGGGCGGGGCGACCATCCATGTGCTGGGCTACGGCTTTGATGTGAATGCGCCGGCGTTGGTCCAGGCCATTGCACAACTGCGCGACGGGCGCTGGCTGCGTTCCGAAGAGATCAGCCGCAAGCTGGCCCTCAAGGGCATGCCCGGTGCGCTGGACGGCGCGCGGCAGATCCAGCAGGCACTGGGCGACAGTGGCAACGCACCGGCTCGGCCACACTTTGCCGACTGGATGGTGCGCGAAGGGTTCGTCAAGGACCGCGCCGAAGCGTTCCGCAAATGGCTGGGGGCCGGCAAGCTGGGGGACGTCAAGCAGCACTGGCCAACGCTGGAAGAAACCGTCGGCACCCTGCGGGCTGCTGGCGCCTGGGTCAGCCTGGCACATCCATGGCACTATGACTTCACTCGCAGCAAGCGCCGCCGTCTGGTCGCCGACTATATTCAAGCGGGGGGCCATGCCATTGAGGTGGTCAACGGCCATCAGCCTGCCGAGCAGGTTGGCAGCCTGGCGATCCTGGCCCGTGAGTTCGGCCTGCTGGTCACCGCCGGCAGTGATTTCCATGGCCCTGGGGGCTGGTCCGAGATTGGCGAATACCGCCCGTTGCCGGAAGATCTGCCACCACTCTGGTGTAGATTCAAACATGATCCCGTTACCGCCGCCGTCTGAACAGGTAGAACACGTGAGTCAATTTTTCCAGATTCATCCGGAAAACCCGCAAGCGCGCCTGATCAAACAGGCCGTGGAGATCATTCGTGGCGGTGGCGTGGTGGTCTATCCCACCGACTCGTCCTACGCCATCGGTTGCCAGATCGGCGACAAGAATGCCGTGGAGCGTGTCAGACGCCTGCGTCAACTGGACGACAAGCACAACTTCGCGCTCATCTGCAGCGACCTGTCGCAGTTGGGCCTGTTCGCCAAGATCGACACCGGCACCTTCCGCCTGCTCAAGGCGCATTTACCGGGGCCGTACACCTTTATTCTCAATGCCACGCGGGAAGTCCCGCGGCTGTTGCTGCACCCGAAAAAACGCACCATCGGCCTGCGGGTGCCGAGCCATCCCATTGCCCTGGCGCTGTTGGCGGAACTGGGTGAGCCGCTGATGAGCGTGACGCTGATCATGCCCGGCGAGACCGATCCGCTGACCGATCCCTATGAAATGCGCCAGATCCTCGAGCATCAGGTGGACCTGATCATCGACGGCGGTTTCGGCGGCATGTCGGCGTCTACGGTGATCAATCTGGCCGATGGCGAGCCCCAGGTGGTGCGCGTCGGTTGTGGCGATCCGACGCCGTTCATGGTCGAGGCCTGAATGTCCGCCGTGGAAACCGCCGTGGACAGTGCAGACAGCCAGGCCGGCGCACAGCAGGAGTTGCCGTTCGCCATGGTCTATGGCCAGGCGGTCATGGAAATGCCCCTGGACCTGTACATTCCGCCCGATGCGCTGGAAGTGTTCCTCGAAGCCTTCGAGGGCCCGCTTGACCTGCTGCTGTACCTGATCCGCAAACAGAACATCAACATCCTCGACATCCCCGTGGCGGAAATCACCCGCCAGTACATGGGCTACGTCGAGTTGATGCAGTCGGTGCGCCTGGAACTGGCGGCCGAGTACCTGGTGATGGCGGCCATGCTCGCCGAGATCAAATCGCGGATGTTGCTGCCGCGCTCGGCGGAGGTCGAACAGGAAGAAGACGATCCGCGGGCCGAGCTGATCCGCCGCTTGCAGGAGTACGAACGCTTCAAGGCCGCAGCCGAAGGCCTCGATGGTTTGAACCGGGTCGGGCGCGACGTGGTGGTGCCCAAGCTCGATGCCCCCGAGGCACGGGCGCGCAAGTTGCTGCCGGATGTGAGCCTGGAAGAGTTGCTGATGTCCATGGCCGAGGTCCTGCGCCGGGGCGATATGTTTGAAAGTCACCAGGTCAGCCGCGAAGCGTTGTCCACCCGCGAGCGCATGAGCGATGTGCTGGAGCGGCTCAAGGGCGGCAGCTTTGTGCCGTTCGTCGAGCTGTTCACCGCCGAGGAAGGACGCTTAGGGGTGGTGGTGACGTTTATGGCGGTCCTGGAATTGGTCAAGGAATCCTTGGTCGAGCTGGTGCAGAATGAGCCGTTCGCAGCGATCCACGTGCGGGCACGAGCCGAATAACGAGCAAATCAATGAATCTGACTGAACCCCGCGAGCTGGCCCCCTTGCTTGAAGCTTTCCTGTTGGCCTCGGGAAAGCCGCAATCAATGGAGCGCTTGTTCGAACTTTTCGAAGAAGGCGAGCGGCCTGAGCCGGCCGTATTCAAGAAAGCCCTGACGCTGTTGGGCAAGTCCTGCGAGGGGCGGGCCTTCGAACTCAAGGAAGTGGCGTCCGGTTATCGCCTGCAGATCCGCGAGAAGTTTGCGCCATGGGTCGGGCGCCTGTGGGAGGAGCGGCCGCAGCGCTACTCCCGCGCCATGCTCGAAACCATGGCATTGATTGCCTATCGCCAACCGATCACCCGCGGCGAGATCGAAGATGTGCGCGGCGTGGCGGTCAACAGCCATATCGTCAAGACGCTGTTGGAGCGCGAGTGGATCCGCGTCGTCGGCTATCGCGATGTGCCGGGCAAACCGGCGATGTTCGCCACCACCAAGGCCTTTCTCGATCACTTCAACCTGAAGAACCTGGATGACCTGCCGCCGCTGGCCGAACTGCGGGAGCTGGAACCCGAACCGATGCTGGAGTTCGACGACGCCCCGGTGCCCCAGGGTCTGCAGGAATTGGCCGATGCCAGTGCCGAGCCTGAGGAACCGAAGGAAGAGACCAGTTTCCACTCGTTGTTGCTGGAGCTGGACACCATGGAGGAGGGCTTGAAGACCGATTTTGATGACCTGCTGCGTGAGGGGCCGGGGCCTGAGGGGGAGTCGGATGAGTTGCCGGAGCCTGACAGCGAGTCGGAACCTGAGCCTGAGCCCGAACCTGAAGAGGACATCCTCGGCGTTGCCCAAGCCCGGGAAAAACTGCTGGCCGCCGTCGCCGCCCTTGAACCACGCGAACCCGAGCCGGAACTGAGCGACGAAGAAGCCGAAGCCCGGGCCTTGGCTGAAGCGATTGAAAACGAACGGCGCCAGTTCGACGATTGATCCGATTTTTGTCGCCGATATTGCTGATTCACCACAACTCCTGTGGGAGCGGGCTTGCTCGCGAAGGCGGTGGGTCAGCTAGCACTGATTAACCTGACACGCCCTCTTCGCGAGCAAGCCCGCTCCCACATGGATGATGCAATGCATCATGAGCGCCAACCGGGAGCCACCGGTCGGCGGAAAAAGCGCCGGGCGCTGGTTGATCAGCTAGTCTCTGATGCGCAATCGCCTCAACGAGCGTATGATTCGCGACCCTTTGGCGATCCCTTCGTCGAAGACCCGTTTTCAAAGCGTCAGGCCAAGCCTGACCCGACCACACCGGGAGGTGCCCAGAATGAAAGACCTAGACCAGAACGACAGCCAGGAAATCGGCCCCGCAGGCGAGAAGCTGCAAAAAGTCCTCGCCCGTATCGGCGTCGGTTCGCGCCGTGACGTGGAAGCCTGGATCACCCAGGGCCGGATCAAGGTCAACGGCAAAGATGCCACCTTGGGCCTGCGTGTCGACATGCACGACGCCATCACCATCGATGGCAAGGTGATCAAGCGCGAAGAGGCCGCCGAAACGGTGCGCCGCGTGATCATGTACAACAAACCCGACGGCGAGATCTGCACCCGTGACGACCCGGAAGGCCGTCCGACGGTGTTCGACAAGATGCCGCGTCCCAAAGAAGGCCGCTGGATCAACATCGGTCGCCTGGACATCAACACCACCGGTTTGCTGATGTTTACCACCGACGGTGAACTGGCCAACCGCTTGATGCACCCGTCCTACGAGATGGACCGCGAATACGCCGTGCGTGTGCGTGGCGAAGTCGACGACGAGATGATCGAGCGTCTCAAGGCCGGCGTTGTGCTGGAAGACGGCCCGGCGCGTTTCACCGACATCAAGCAGGCGCCTGGCGGTGAAGGCTTCAACCACTGGTACCACTGCGTGGTGATGGAAGGCCGTAACCGTGAAGTGCGGCGTTTGTGGGAATCCCAGGGGCTGGTGGTCAGCCGCCTGAAGCGCGTGCGTTTCGGCCCGGTGTTCCTCAACTCCGACCTGCCGATGGGCCGCTGGCGCGAAATGAGCCAGTACGAAGTCGACATCCTGGCGGCCGAAGTGGGCCTCAAGCCGGTGGCAATGCCGCAGATGACCGCCAAGAGCAAGGACAAGCTGGAGCGGATGCAGCGTAAATCCTCGCGCCCGATGGGCAAGACCGAGCGCGTGCGTACGCTGCGTCCGGCTGCTGAAGGTGCGCCGACTGGCCCGCGTCCTTCGCGCGAGCCGCAGATCGAAGGCGAACGCCCGGCCCGCAAGCCTGCACCCCGTCAGGACGGCGAGCGGGGTCC